>SYOX01000122.1 GCA_005804885.1 Pseudomonadota bacterium | reverse complement strand
CGCCGGGCACCTCGCTGGAGCCACCGCAAGGCCGCCGCCTGGGCGCTGGCCCAGCTGGGCGCCGCCGACGCCCTCCAGCTCGCGCTCTCCCCGCCACCCGTGCGCGCCGACGCGGCCCATCTCGACGGCGCCCTCGACGCCGCCCCCGATCGCTCCTCCAGCGCCCTGGCCGACGCCGCCGATCTCAACGACGCCTCCGATGAGGCCGCCCCCGACGAGGCCGCCCTCGACGAGGCCGCCCCCGACGAGGCCGCTCGCGCCGCCGCCGCCCGCGGCCTCGGGCAATGCGCCTTCATCCCCGCTCCCGCCCTCGCGGCCCTCCTCGGCGCCCTCGACGATCCAGCCTGGCGCGTGCGCCAGTCCGCCGTCATCACCCTCGACCGCGCCCTCCAGAGCGACCGGCTCCAGGCCGAAGACCCCGCGCATGAAGCCGCGCTCCTGGCCGGGCTCGCCGACACCCTCCGCCGCGACCCCCGACCCGAGGTGCGCCGCGACGCCGCCCGCGCGCTCGGCCGCCGCGACGATCCCGCCGGGATCGAGGCCCTCTGCCGCGCCGCCGTCGACGACCCCGACCTCGACGCCCGCTCCGCCGCCCTGCGCGCCCTCAAGGCGATCGGCGCCTCAGATCGCGCCATCTCCTTGATCTCAAACAGGATCTCACCCTCTCCCCGGCTGGCTGACGGGGCCGACGGCGCGACGGCGGCCTCCGACGAGGGCCTCCAGGCCTCCCGAGAGGCGATGGAGCGCCTGAGCACCTCGCGCCGCTCCCGCGCCCCCATCGCCCTCGCCATTCTAACCGACCCCGACGCCGCCGCCGTCGCCGCGCTCCGCGACCCCTCCGCAGCCACCCGCGCCGCCGAGGCCCTCTCCCGGCGACCCCTGAGCCTCCCGGCCCTGGAGGGCCTCTGGGCCCTGATCACCGAGCCCTTCAACCCCCCCTGCGCCCTGGCCGCGATCCACGCTCTGAGCGGCGACGCCCGCCCGCTGGCCCTGGCGGCCGCTCGCGCCGCCCTGCGCTCCCCGGACCCCGACGTCCAGCTCGCGGCCATCGCGTCCCTCGCCCGGACCCTCGACCTCGACGCCCTCGACGCCGCCTTCGACGACCTCCTGAGCCGCGCCCCCTCGTGGAAGGTCCGCCGCGACGTCATCGAGCGCCTGGACCCCGATCGGCCCGCCGGCTGGCGCTCCCTCGTCGCCGGGCTCCTCGACCCGGTCTGGCGCGTCCGCCTCGCCGCCGCCCGGCGGCTGGAGCGCCTGGACGACCCCGAGCGCCTCAGCGCCGCCCAGGAAACCCTCTCCCAGATCGCCAGAGACAGCGACAAGCTCCAGCCTTCATTGGACTTTCTGGTCTTTCAGGGGATAGACGAGGCGGCGCGTCGGGCGTGGCTCGCCGCCCTCCCACCAGGGTCTGCACCGGAGGCCGCAGGAGGCGATCTGGCCCCTCAGCAGACCTGGTGGGACGACGACCCCGCCGTGGCCCGCCAGCGCCTCGCGGCGCTGGACCCCGCCCAGGCCGCCGAGGCGCTGGCGAGCTTGCCCCCTCTGCTCGACCACATGGACGAGGGGCTCTCCCAGGCGGCGACAGGGTGGCTGATCCGCCTGGGGGACGCCGAGGCGCTGGCCCGCTGCGTGCGCGCCTTCGGCGATCCCCGTCGGCCTCGCGGTCGGATCGCCTTCCTGTTGCACGGCATCGGCGCGGCGCGGCGGCTTGAGGTGGCCCGCCTGATCCTGAGCGCGGCCGACGCCGAAGGCGGCTGGCCCGAGCGGTGGGCTCGCGCGACGCTCGCGGCCCGGCCCGAGGACGCGCCGAAGGACGAGAGGCCGCTCATCGGCCAGCAGGGCAAGGGGCGCGAGCTGGTCCCCGAGGCGATCAGGGCGCTCATGGACCCGTGGCTCGGTGAGGCGCTGAACCCCGAGCGCGCGCAACGGCTTGAGCGCGCCCGCGCGCTTCAGGCCTCGCCCGTCGCTCTCCCTGAACAGGCGCGGGCACTCCAGGCGCTCCAGGAGGACCCCGATCCCGGCGTGCGCCTCGCCGCGCTGACGCGGGCCAGGGCCAAGGAGATCGCCTCGGGCCTCGCCCGCGAGACCTCCTGGGCGGTGCTGGAGGCGACAGGGCGCCTGCTGCGTCGCCCGCTGGCGCCCGCGCCGCCCTTCGCCTTCGAGGCCGCCGAGGCCGCCGCCGAGGATCTCCCCGAGGCACCCGAGCGCCAGGGTGAGGTGGCCCTCAGGAGGCTGGGGCGAACCGGGATCGCGCTGCCGCCGATGGGGATTACGGGCCATTACGGGCTCTCGGAGGCGGGCTACGAGCGGGCGCTGGACGCTGGCTGCGGCTTCTTCTTCTGGGAGCCGACCTACCACGCCATGAGCCGCTTCTTCCGGGGCCTCTCGCCCTCGATCCGCCACGACCTGACCTTGATGACGGGGACGATGGGGACGACGGCGGCGGAGCTTCGCGCGGACGTGGAGCGGGCGCTCAAGAAGCTGCGCCTGGAGCGCCTGCCGATCTTCCTGCTCTTCTGGGCGCGCTCATCGGCTCGGATCAACGCCGAGGCGCGGGGCGCACTGGACGACCTCGCCCGCGAAGGGCTGATCGGCGCCTGCGGATTTTCGACCCACCAGCGCGCGCTCGCTCTGGAGGGCATCCGGGCGGGCTGGGAGGTGCTCATGATCCGCCACAACGCCGCCCACCGCGGGATCGAGGCCGAGGTGCTGCCCGAGGCCCTGCGCCATGATGTGGGGGTGATCACCTTCAGCAACCTGTGCTACGGGCGCCTGCTGGCGCGCCCGACGCCCTCCAGCCCACCGCCGCCGCAGGCCGCCGACTGCTACCGCTACAGCCTGAGCCAGCCGGGCGTCGCGGCCTGCCTCTCGGCGCCGTCCACCATCGCCGACCTCGATCACAACCTCGACGTGCTGCGCGCCCCCGAGCTGTCGGAGCCAGAGCTTGCGCGCCTGCGGGCCTTCGGGGACGAGGTCCACCTGCACCACCGGCTCTTCGCCCGCGCGATCCTCCAGCGCTGATCGCGCCGCTCCGGCCCGGCGGTGCGGAAAACTTCAGTGGAATGAAGAACTTGAGACGAAGTTGAATGGAGAGCTTGAGATGATTCTGGCGGGCGGAGCGAGCAGGAGCCTGGAGGCGAGCTAGCGGTTCGACGTGTTGCCGCAGGCCAGCCCGGTGCAAGGCGAGTTCTCGATCCAGTCGAGCAGGTGATTGCCGGACTTGCTGTCGGTCCGCAGTCTGAACTTGACCCACGAGGTGTTGTTCGAGTCGTCGAGCTCAAGCCACTTGTTGGTGGGATCGGCCTCATGCGTGAGGTAGTAGATGCCCGCCGGCAGGCCGGTGATCTCGACCTCCTGGCCGTGGGTGGCGTGGTGGTACTCGTCGCCGAAGCCGACCGAGATGCCCTGCATCTCCCCGTCGCAATCGAAGTAGAATTTTTCCGAGGTCAGGCCGTTCTTGCCCGAGTCGTAGTCGATGAGGCAGTAGGTGACCTTGGTGGCCTGGCCGACGATGGGGCCGTCGAGCGAACCGCTGCGCAGCACGAAGTCAGCGACGTTGTCCTGGTGCCAGTGGTTGTGATCGGGGTGGTACACGGTGACCCCCGCCGGTTGCGTGTAGACGACGTTGCGATCGGCGTCGAGGATCTCCTGCGTCGCGAAGGTGCAGATGCTGTCGATGATGATGCCGTTCTCCTCCACCTGACACGGCTGGGTCTGGCCGCCGCCGCGGATCTGCAGCGGACCCTTGCCCTCGTTCCAGTGCGTGCTGCTGAAGCGCAGCCACTCTTCGCCGTGGGCGCGCTTGATGTTGAGGTGCGTGGGCGGCTCCTCGGTGATGTCCGGGCAAAGGCCGCCGACCGAGGCTTCGAGGTCGGCGCAGAGCTGTGCGCCCGCGATCGTGGAGGCCAGGGACACCTGCCCTGAAGCAGCGGGGTCGTCGCCCTGGTCATCGCCCAGATCACCACAGGCCGCAGCCGCGGTCATCCCCAGCATCAAGGTCCATTTCCCCATCCAAGCCACTGATTTACTCATGGTACTTCCTCGTTTTCAAACCTTTTCACGGGTGTCGCAACAAACCACCTGGCGGCCCTCTCGTTCCAACGCCCCATCCGACGCCCCTGATGCGGCATCACGCCCCCTCATTGATTGTCGACTTTACACAAAACAGGCGCGCCATGACAATCATCAAATCACCGCGCCAACAGAACTTTCGCGAGGAAAACGGACCAGGAATCGACGGCAAGGCGCCGCCGACTCCAACCTCTGCGCCGCCTCCGAGACCCCCAGGCTCTCCAGGAGGCGCCCGCCGCTCTCCCCCAGTGCTCCTGGGGCCTCCCTTGCCAGCGCTCCCCGATCGGCTCACCTTGTGCTTGCGTCGCCGTAGCCCCAAAGGTAGAGCATCGACCTGCAAAGTCGAAGGTTGGGGGTTCGAATCCCTCCGGCGACTTGCCCGCCATCGATCCTCCCATGTCGCCGTAGCTCAAGAGGTAGAGTGTCAGCCTGCTAAGCTGATGTCGGGGGTTCGAATCCCTCCGGCGACTTGCCCTCGTCAGACCCTGTAAAGTCCTTGTATTCAAGCATCTTATGATGTCTGATGGCCGTCGGCCACGGACGTGGGGTGGGCCGAGCCTTCTCAAAGCGCAGAGCGGGACCATGGAATGCAAGCCCAACTGCGGCGCCTGCTGCGTCGCCATCTCGATCTCGTCTCCCATCCCCGGCATGCCCCAGGGCAAGCCGGCGGGGGTGGCGTGCGTCAACCTGGATCTGGAGCGGCTGACCTGCAGGATCTGGGGTCGCGACGACTACCCGGAGGTCTGCCGCCGATTTCTGCCCTGCGCCGAGATCTGCGCCTCGCGGGAGGTGGCCATGGCCACCTTGACGGCGCTGGAGATCGCGACGGCGCCCGACGGGCCGGGAAGAAGAGGGCGCGATGGAGCTTGAAGATTACGTCTCGGCGCTGCGGGGTGTCTTCGGTGGGCGGCGGTGGATCATCGCCAAGGACGTGCTCGGCGGCGCGCGCCTGCTGACCGAGCCGCTCCAGGCCCTCGGCGCCGAGCGGGCGCTCTGCGTCGTCGGCTCCGAGTCGGACACGCGCCCCGACCCGGACTTCGCGCCCGACCCGGTGATCCTGGGGCTGGGCTACGCGCCGACGATGATGGAGGGCATCCGGGCCGCGCTGGCCGCGCTGGCCGACGTGCCGCCCGAGGTGGTCGCGCGCGTCGATGCCTTCGATCCGACCGGTCAGGCGCGCGTCCTGGCCGACACCTTCGACGACGGCCGCCCGATGGCGGGCCGCGCCAAGTACGGCGCCCGGCCGCTGGCCTGGCAGCTCCTTGAGGACAAGACCATCATCGACGCGCTCTGGGACGAGATCGGCGTGCGCCGAGCGCCCTCCGAGGTGGTCCCCGTCGAGCGCGCGGCGCTGCTGGGGGCCGCCGCGCGGCTGGACGAGGGCCTCGGGACCGTATGGGCGGGCGACAACCGCGAGGGCTGGCATGGCGGGGCCGAGCTGCTGCGCTGGGTCCGCACCCCCGATCTCGTCGACGAGGCCATCGCCTTCCTGTCGCGCTACAGCGATCAGGCCAGGGTCATGCCCTTCGTCGAGGGCGTCCCGTGCAGCATCCACGCGATCGTCTTCCCCGACGCCACGATCGCGCTGCGCCCCTGCGAGATGCTCGTCTTCCGCAAGAGGGGGCAGGCCAGGCTGCACTATGGCCGCGCGGCGACCTTCTGGGACCCGCCCCAGGCCGATCGCGACGAGATGAGGGCGCTGGCCGTCCGGGTCGGCGATCACCTGCGCGGCGCGGTCGGCTACCGGGGCGCGTTGACCATTGACGGGATCATGAGCGGCCGGGGTTTCATCCCGACGGAGCTCAACCCTCGCTTTGGCGCCGCGCTCGAGATGCAGGCCCGCAGCCTGCCTGAGCTGCCCCTCCTGCTGCTCAACATGGCCGTCGTCGAAGGCGAGCGGATCGACTGGCGCCCCGCTGATCTGGAGCGCATCCTGCTCGCCGCCGCAGACGCCCACCGCAAGGGGGGCGGGATGGTCCTGACCGCCCGCCCCGTCGTCGAGACGACCCGCGCCGCCCTGGTCTGCGACCCCTCCCTGGCCGCCACGCCGGGAGGTCTGGCCTTTCGTGTCGCGCAAGAAGGAGAGGAGGTCGACGTCACGGCGGTCCTGGCGCCGTTCACGATGGGCGGCTACGTCGGGCTGACGCTCGACCCGGCGCGCACCCCGGTCGGCCCCTCGGCGGCCCCGCGCGTCATTGCGGCGCTGGCCTGCCTCGATGAGCTGTGGTCGCTCGGCCTCGATCCCCTGGAGCCGGCGCTGGACGTCCGCGCCTTTCTGTGAGGTGGGCTACAGGACGTTGACGTCGACGTTGAAGACGGCCTTGACCTCGATGATCGTCTCCTGGGGAGGGCGAGAGGTGTCGTTGATCTCGACGGTGATGGTGGCCCGATTGACCAGCACATAGTCCTTGAGGTCGTCGGGGCTGGTGTCGAAGGCCACGGTCGTGGCCCCGGCGGGGAAGTCTTCCTGGCGGGCGATCTCCTTCCTGGGCAGCCCCTCGGCTTCGATGAAGAAGATCACCTCGCCGAAGAAGGCCAGATCCTGCCCCGGCGGATCGACGGTCTTGAAGGTGAGCGCTGCGAGGGTGACCTTGTCGACGTCGTTGGCATCGCGGCCGGAGTTCTTGAAGGAGGCCTCCTGGGCCAGATCGAAGGCCGTGAAGCTGTCCAGCACCGGGAAGTTGCCCAGCAGGAGCTCCAGCGCCGAGGCGCCGGGGATGGCGGTCTGCTGGTTGATCGTCACGTCGAAGTTGTCCAGGTCTTCCACATCGCTGCAACCCGCGCTCAACACGAGCAAGGCCAGCGCGGCGAGGGGGGTCATCAAAAGGGAGTTCATCCAGGTCATGTCATCTCCAGGTTGAGCGGTTGGGCCACCCCCGGCCTTTCTTGGGCCGGGGGTGGGCTTCCGTCAAGGTACCACAAGGAACTCGACGCGTCGGTTCTTGGCGCGGGCATCGTCGTCGAGGTTCTCGACGAGGGGGCGCGACTCGCCGTAGCCCTCGTAGGTCAGCCGACGCTTGTCGATCCCGCGCTCGACCAGGGCGTTGACGACGCGCAGGGCGCGCCGCTGGCTCAGCTCCAGGTTCTTGGGGTCATTGCCCTGATCGTCGGTGTGACCCTCGACCCGCACGCGCAGGTCGTCCTGGGTCGCCAGGGAGGCGGCCAGGTCGTCGAGGGTGGGCGAGGACTCGGCCAGGAGCTCGTCGGAGCCGCTCTTGAACTTGATGGCGTAGAGGATCAGGGGGGCGTCCTTCTTGAAGACGTAGCGGGGGGCCTCGTCGGGGCAGCCGTCCTCGTCGCGGAACTGGTTGGCGGTCTCGGCGGCCACCGGGCACTGGTCGACGGAGTCGGGGATGCCGTCGCCGTCGTTGTCCAGGTCGGGGCAGCCGTCCTTGTCATCGAAGCCGTCGAGGTCCTCGGCCTGATCGGGGCACTTGTCGTCGCCGTCGTGCAGGCCGTCGCCGTCGTTGTCGATCTCGGGGCAGCCGTCGTTGTCCTGGTGGGCGTCCTTGTCCTCGGCGTCGCCGGGGCACTGGTCCAGGGCGTCGGCGAGGCCGTCGCCGTCGTTGTCGGACTCGGGGCAGCCGTCCTTGTCATCGAAGCCGTCGAGGTCCTCGGCCAGCTCGGGGCACAGGTCCGCGTCGCCGGTCAGGCCGTCGCCGTCGCGGTCGGTGACGCTGCCGCCGGTGGCGTAGGACAGGCCGGCGAAGACTCGGAAGGCGGGGGTGCCGACCTGATCGCCGATCCCGAGCGTGCCGCCGGCGCTGAGGCCCAGGCCGAGGAAGGAGGTCGAGGCGCCGAAGCCGATCTCGTGGCCGGGGGCCAGATCCGAGATGGAGGCCGAGCCGGCCCATTCGCCGATCAAGGTGAGGCGCTCGGCGGGCAGGATCGCCACGCGGGCGGCGATGCCGAAGCGCAGCAGGTCATCGTCGACCGTGTTGACGAAGCGCCGCTCGGGCCGGGCGAGGTAGCCGACGTTGATGACCGGCGTGATCGCGCCGAAGGTGCCGTCGGCGATCAGGTTGAAGCCCCCGCCGAAGCCGCCCGAGCCGGTCAGCGCCCGCTCGCTGCCGGTCGGCAGCGTGGCGATGGCCTCGGCGGCGAGCCCGAAGGCCTCCCGCTCTCGCTCAAAAAGTGCATAGCGTACGCGCAGATCCAGATCACCGAAGGCCGCCGTGTCCACATCCTCGCGGAAGTCCTCGCCGAGGCTGCGCTCGACGAGGACGGGCAGCTCCAGGGTCGCCACGAGGCCCTCGATGATCCCGACGCTGGCCTTGAGGTCGAGGTGGTTCTCCCGGTCCACGACGGGCAGCAGGATCGTGCCGCGGTCGGCCTCGTCGGCCAGCTGGACGGGCGTATCGGCGAAGATCCAGAAGGCGCTCAGGTGGAAGTTCAGCGGCGCCAGCGTCGGGGTGCCCACCAGGGTCAGGCCGCCGGTGTCGATGCCCGAGGGCTTGAAGCGCAGGCTGTCGAAGCCCTCGGCGCGGGCCGCTGCGGGCGACATCGCCAGGGCCAGGGCCGCCGCGAGGGCCAGCATCGCGGGGGCCTGTCGGCCGCGGGAGGGCGCGGAGGGGTCGGCGGGCGCCGAGGGCTCGGCGGGCGGCGAGGGGCGGCGCGAAGGGCGCCGCGCCAGCGTCAAGACGATCAGGGCCAGCGCCAGCAGCGGGGCCGTGGGGGCGCCGCCTGAGGGGGTCGTCTGGCAGCCGCCGCCGACCAGGACGCCGTTGTTCGGGCGCCGCCGGCCGGGCCGATCCTCCGCGCGGGTCGGGTCGGTGCCGACGCGGATCTCCTCGATGTCCGAGGCGCCGTCGCCGTCGGTGTCGGCGTTCCTGGGGTCGGTGCCGAAGGTGGCCTCGTCGGCGTCGGAGATGTCGTCGTTGTCGTCGTCGTCGTCGCAGGCGTCGCCGCCGTCGGTGGCGCCGTCGGTGTTGAGCTGGTCGGGGTTGGAGATGTCGACACAGTTGTCGGCCTGGTCGTCGAGGCCGTCGTCGTCGTCGTCGTCGTCGCAGGCGTCGCCCCGGCTGTCGCCGTCGTTGTCGGCCTGGTCGGGGTTGAAGAGGGTGGGGCAGTTGTCGTCGTCGTCGTCGGCGCCGTCGTTGTCGGAGTCGTCCTCGCAGGCGTCGCCGAGGCCATCGCTGTCGGTGTCGGTCTGATCGACGTTGATGTCCGAGGGGCAGTTGTCGACGCGATCGGGGACGCCGTCGCCGTCGTCGTCGTCGTCGCAGGCGTCGCCGAGGCCGTCCTCGTCGGCGTCGAGCTGAGCGGCGTTGGCGTCCAGCGGGCAGTTGTCGTCGGGGTCGAGGGCGCCGTCGTCGTCGTCGTCGGTGTCGCAGGCGTCGCCCTGGCCGTCCTCGTCGTTGTCGCGCTGGTCGGGGTTGGGGAGGGTCAGGCAGTTGTCGTCGGGGTCGAGGGCGCCGTCGTTGTCGTCGTCGGGGTCGCAGGCGTCGCCGAGGCCGTCCCGATCGCTGTCCTGCTGTGCGGCGTCGGGTTCATCGGGGCACAGGTCGCGGTCGTTGGGCACGGCGTCGCCGTCGCGGTCGTCGTCGCAGGCGTCGCCGAGGCCGTCTTCGTCCTGATCGCCTTGATCGGGGTTGGCGCTCAGGGGGCAGTTGTCCTGGGCGTCCTCGACGTTGTCGTTGTCGTCGTCCAGGTCGCAGGCGTCGCCCAGGGGGTCGCTGTCGGAGTTGAGCTGGTCGGCGTTGGTGGTCAGGGGGCAGTTGTCGGCCTCGTCAAAGGCGCCGTCGTCGTCGTCGTCGGGATCGCAGACGTCGCCGCTGGCGTCCTCGTCGTTGTCGTCCTGGGTGAGGTTGGGGATGAAGCGGCAGTTGTCGTCGGTGTCCAGGACGCCGTCGTTGTCGTCGTCGGGGTCGCAGGCGTCGCCGGGCTGGTCGCCGTCGGCGTTGCGCTGGCCGGCGTTGGCGGCCAGGGGGCAGTTGTCGGCCTCATCGAAGACGCCGTCGTTGTCATCGTCGCCGTCGCAGACGTCGCCCTGGCCGTCGTCGTCGGTGTCGATCTGGCCGAGGTTGAAGACGAAGCGGCAGTTGTCCTGGCCGTCGTCGAAGCCGTCGCCGTCCGTGTCGCTGTTGGCGTCGCAGGCGTCGCCGACGCCGTCGTCGTCGACGTCCCCCTGGTCGGGGTTGGCGATCCGGGGGCAGTTGTCGTCGCGGTCGAGGTCGCGGTCGCCGTCGTCGTCGTCGGCGCAGGCGTCGCCGAGGCCGTCGTTGTCGGTGTCGCGCTGGTCGGCGTTGGGGGTCACGAGGCAGCTGTCGAGCAGGTCGGTGACGCCGTCGTTGTCGGAGTCGTCCTCGCAGGCGTCGCCGAGGCCATCGTCGTCGGTGTCGAGCTGGTCGACGTTGACGAGGGTGGGGCAGTTGTCGAGCAGGTCGGGGACGCCGTCGCCGTCGTCGTCGGTGTCGCAAGCGTCGCCCTGGTCGTCGAGGTCCAGATCGCCCTGGCCGGCGTTGGCGGCTCTGGGGCAGTTGTCCTCGTCGTCGATCACGCCGTCGTTGTCGTCGTCGTCGCTGCAGGCGTCGCCGGTCCCGTCGCTGTCGGTGTCGCGCTGCTCGGTGTTGGCCACCAGGGGGCAGTTGTCGCGGCCATCGGAGACGCCGTCGTTGTCGTCGTCGGGGTCGCAGGCGTCGCCGGCTTGATCCCCATCCGTGTTGGCCTGATCGCCGTTGGCCAGCCTCGGGCAGTTGTCGACGCCGTCGAGGACGTCGTCGTTGTCGTCGTCCGCGTCGCAGGGGTCGCCCTGGCCGTCGTCGTCGGTGTCGATCTGGTCGGGGTTGGGGATGTCGACGCAGTTGTCGATGCTGTCGTCGAGGCGATCGCCGTCCGAGTCCGTGTTGGAGTCACAGGCGTCGCCGAGGCCGTCGTTGTCGCCGTCCTCCTGATCGCCGTTGTCGACGAGCGGGCAGTTGTCCTGTGGGTCGAGCACCCCGTCGTCATCGTCGTCGGGGTCGCAGGTGTCGCCGAGGTCGTCGCCGTCCGTGTCGGTCTGGCCCCGGTTGGGGGAGAGCGGGCAGTTGTCGTCGCCGTCAAGGACGGTGTCGTTGTCGTCATCCGCGTCGCAGGCGTCGCCGAGGCCGTCCCGATCGACGTCGTCCTGGCCGGCGTTGGCGACCAGAGAGCAGTTGTCGCCGCCGTCGAGGACGCCGTCGTCGTCGTCGTCGGGGTCGCAGGCGTCGCCGAGGCCGTCGTTGTCGGGTGCGCCCTCGACCCGATCGGTGTCGATCTGGGCGCCGTTGGAGATCCGGGGGCAGTTGTCGGCGAAGTCGGCGACGCCGTCGTTGTCGTCGTCCTCGTCGCAGGCGTCGCCGAAGTCGTCCGCGTCGGTGTCGAGCTGGTTGGCGTTGGCGAAGGTGGGGCAGTTGTCGACCACGTCACCGAGGCCGTCGCCGTCGTCATCCGGGTCACAGGCGTCGCCCAGGTCGTCCCCGTCGAGGTCGATTTGATCGTCGTTGTCGGTCAGCGGGCAGTTGTCCAGATCGTCGGGCACCTCGTCGTTGTCGTCGTCGTCGTCGCAGGCGTCGCCGTCGCCGTCGCCGTCGGTGTCGCTCTGGCCGGCGTTGGCGACCTCGGGGCAGTTGTCGACCCGGTCCAGCACGCCGTCGGTGTCGTCGTCCGGGTCGCACACGTCCCCGCGCCCGTCCTCGTCCAGGTCGAGTTGATCGACGTTCGAGTCCAGGGGGCAGTTGTCCGAGTCGTCGGGGACGCCGTCGTTGTCGCTGTCGTCGCCGTCGCAGACGTCGCCGAAGCCGTTGCCATTGCCATCCTCCTGGCCGGCGTTGGCGTCCAGCGGGCAGTTGTCGATGGAGTCCGAGACGCCGTCGTTGTCGTCGTCGGGGTCACAAACATCCCCGAGGCCGTCGCCGTCGTTGTTGGCCTGGGCGCCGTTGGCGATCAGGGGGCAGTTGTCTGCCCCATCGTCCACCCCGTCGTTGTCGTCGTCGTTGTCGCACACGTCCCCTCGCCCGTCCTGGTCGTTGTCCTGCTGGCCGGGGTTGGCGATCAGGGAGCAGTTGTCCCGGGGGTCGGGCACGTTGTCGTTGTCGTCGTCGTTGTCGCAGGCGTCGCCGCCGTCGATGGCGCCGTCGGTGTTGAGCTGGTCGGCATTGCGGTCCAGGGGGCAGTTGTCATTGCCGTCCACCCGGCCGTCGTTGTCGTCGTCCAGATCGCAGGCGTCGCCCTGAGCGTCCGAGTCGGTGTCGCGCTGATCGACGTTGCCAAGCCGGGGGCAGTTGTCCTGCGTGTCCGCGAGGCCGTCGCCGTCGTCGTCGCCGTCGCAGGCGTCGCCCTGGTCGTCGCCGTCCAGATCCTCCTGCTGGGGGTTGGAGGCCAGCGGGCAGTTGTCGCCAGGGTCGAGCTGGCCGTCGTTGTCGTCGTCCGGGTCGCAGGCGTCGCCCTGGTTGTCCGAGTCGGTGTCGATCTGGTTGGCGTTGGCCGCCCGCGGGCAGTTGTCGGCCCCGTCCAGCACGTTGTCGTTGTCGTCGTCGTCGTCGCAGACGTCGCCCTGGCCGTCGCGGTCGTTGTTCTCCTGGCCAGGGTTGGCGCTGTTCGGGCAGTTGTCCTCAAGAAGGCAGAGGCCGTCGCCGTCGGGGTCAGGACCTCCAAGGATGCATTGGGCCTCGGCGACCCCGGCCACGAACATGATGAGCCCTCCAAGGATCGTACACAGCAGCAACCTCATGACGCTCTCCGTGGTTCTGGACGCCTCGCCTCGGCGAGGGCGGCGATGTGTGTGTCGTGCTGAACACCCAGGGCGACCGCGCCCACTGGATCAGAAGGTTGATACCGTCTTTTAAGAAAACAAGTTTATATTTTTTGATGCCGATGATTACGGTGTCCGATTGTGGCAATCCGTCAGATTGATCGACAGTCACTCCATGTTTTTGAGAACACGGTCTGCGCCTTCATCCGCGAGGAGGGACCAGAGCAGGAGGCCCGCGCCGGCGGCCTCGACGGCCAGCGCGGACAGGCCCAGGGCGACGGCGCCGCCGCCGTGCTCGCCGGGCTCGTCAAGGCCGAGGGCGATCGCGCCCAGGAGGACGCCCCCGCCCATCATCCCGAAGCCCGAGGCGGCCCTGAGATCCAGGGGCCGCGCGTCGTCGTCGAGCAGGATCAGCGCGGTGATGGTCTGCCCGGCGCGGACCTCGACCTCCCGGATCTGGCCTCTGGCGCCCTTCCTGCGCAGCTCCAGAGCGTGGCGACCGGCGGGGACCTCAAAGCGGCCTGGCGCGCCGCCGGCCAGGACGCCGTCGATGAGCACCTCGCCGCCGGAGTCGGTGCGGACCTCGATGAACCCGATATCCCGGGCGACCTCGGCGGCCCGCGCGCGGCGCTCGCTCAGGAGGGCGTCGATGCGCTCGATGGCTCCTGCGGCCCTCAACCCCAGATCGCCCTCCGGGCTCAAGTCGAGCTGCTCGACGTAGAGGGCTCGGGCGCGCTCCAGATCGCCGCTCTTCTCAAAGGCGCGCGCGGCGTTGTAGGCCAGGATCGCGTCTCTATCGAGTCTCAAGGCCTCGGTGAAGGACTCGGCGGCCTTCTCGAACTCCTCGCCTTCGAACTGGAGCAGCCCGATCTTGTAGAGCCTCAGCGCCTCGGCCCTCGGATCGACGGGCGGCTCGGCCTGCGGCTTGGCCTCGGGGTCGGAGCGCTGGGCCAGAGCGGAGGTCGGATCGGCGACCAGAGCGGCTGTGGTGACCGCGCACAGCGCCAGCCAGGAGATCGCGCTCAGTCTTGGCAGGTTCATCTTGTCCTCTTGTGGGTGTCGTGGCGGTGGCCCGAAGGGCTCAGTCGACCGTGTCGTAGCGAGAGGCCGGCGCGGCCCGCCCTGGTGGAGACTCGCCGGTCTTCATCGGTCGGGGCGGGCCTTGCCTGGGATCGCGGGCCTGACCCTCGAAGGTGCCCGTGCGCTTCTCGACGGGGGCGGCCTCGAGGGGGCCCGCCCCCGGGGTCGCCCTGATCAGCGCGATGATGTGGCGTTGGGAGCCTCGCGCTGGCGAGATGTCGACGGAGACGGGGCGGTGGCCGGCGAGCTGGAGTTCGACGCCAAAGGGCGGCTCGTCGCCTCGGAGGCTGAAGTCAAAGGGGGTCTCGCCGATCGACAGCCCGGCTCGCAGGATCGCGGCCCCTGCGGGCTCGGAGAGGAGGCTGATCAGGACAGCCGGGCGCTCCTTCATGTGGAGCTTGACGCGGGCGGAGCCTCCGTCGGGGAAGCGCTCGTCCACCTCGAGCGGCTCGAAGCCCTCCTTCTTGAGCGTCAGGTGGACCCGCTGGCCGGGCGCGCCGTCGATTGTCAGCGGCGCCACGCCCAGGCGCTCGGACCCGCGAAAGACCTCGACGGCGGGCTGATCGACGGTGATGTCCAGAGAGGGCGGCGCCGACCTCGCTTCCAGGGGGCGCGCGGCGGGCGTCGGCGCCTCGCCGCCCCCCATGAGCCCGAAGAGGACCAGCGCGATCATGGCCACCAACGCAAGCGCGAGCCCAAGGCGCAGGGCACCGCCGCGCCCTGCCGCGTCGGTGGCCGGTGCGGCGACTTGAGGGGCGGCGTCCTCAAGCGGCGAGGGATCGAGGGGGGCTTCGGGGGATGGGCGCAACGCGGCCCAGCCCGCGTTGGAGCTCAGCGGCACCTCAGGGGTCGACGGCGCGCTGCGGTGTACGGCGCGTCGGGCCTCGATCGCCTCCGAGGGCAGCGGCGCCGAAGGCCGCTCGGCGGCCGGCCCCAGGCCAGCCTCCTCGGCGGCGCGCCGCAGCGCCTCGGCGAACTGCGCCGCGTTGGCCGGGCGCTCGTCGGGGTCCTTGGCCATCGTCTCCATGACGAGCGCGCGGATGGAGGCCGGGGCGCGCTCGGACATCGGGGGGATGGGCTCGACCTGGTGCATCAGCGCCGTCGTGATGGCGTTGTTGCCCATAAAGGGCAGGCGGCCCTCGATCAGCTCCCACATCATCACGCCCAGCGCGTAGAGGTCGGTGCGGCCGTCGAGCGCCTCGCCGCTGGACAGCTCCGGGGCCATGTACTCGGCCGTCCCGCAGACGAAGCCGATCTGCGTCACCCGAT
The DNA here is from genome assembly GCA_005804885.1 of Pseudomonadota bacterium. Lineage (GTDB taxonomy): Bacteria > Myxococcota_A > Bradymonadia > Bradymonadales > SYOX01. The sequence continues at coordinate 10,601 of SYOX01000122.1, read as the reverse complement.
CCTCCTCGGGGGCGTCGAGCAGCTTGGCGATGCCAAAGTCGATCACCTTGACCACCTCGCCCTGGCCCTCGATCTGCGTGATGAAGATGTTGGCCGGCTTCAGATCTCGGTGCAGGACGTTCTTGTGGTGGGCCTCCTGAAGCGCCCCGGCGATCTGGAGCGCGATCGACACTACGCGCTCGACGCTCAGGTGACCCTGCTCGGCCAGGATCGCCCCGAGATCCTGACCGGTGAGGTACTCCATGGCGATGTAGAGCGTCCCGTCGTCGTGCTCGCCGTAGTCCAGGATGGTGATCGTGTTGGGGTGGTGCAGCTGGCTGACCGTGACGGCCTCGCGGAAGAAGCGATGGACGCTCTCGGGGTCGACCGCCAGCGAGCGCCGCAGGATCTTGAGCGCGATCTTGCGCCCGATCGGCTCCTGAACGGCGACGAAGACCTGCCCCATGCCGCCTTCGGCCAGCAGACGATCGACGCGGTATTTGCCCGCGATCAAATCACCGTGGATGAAAACACCCGCGTGGCTCAGGGCCCTTGGAGGCTTCGGGGGGCTCTTCATCACTGGCGACCTCTCTGGCTCGGAGCGACCACCAAGGGCGCCTCACGTCGGGCTTGTCGATCCGCCCGCGGCATGCGCTCCGGGGACTTCATGAGATCGACAATAGGCATCAGTTTTTGAAAACGCCAGAGGGGTGGACAAAAGCCGCGCTCGGTATCATGCTTGTTGGTCGCGGCGCACCAACATTGTATCGGACAGGTTCAGTCAACCAGAACGGGATGGTTCATCTGCTCGCGGGCGCGAGGGCGCTTCAGCCAGGGGCGGCGAGTCGGGAGGCAGCCGAGGGTGAAGGAGATCGATCTGCTGGTGCTGGTGACCCGGCTCACCTTCCTGGGCTTGTTCGGCGGCACGCTCCTGGGCTTCTTGCGTCGCCGCGATCGCATCCACCTGGACGTCGCGCTGATGTTCGCCGCGCTGGCCGTGCCGACCCTCGTCGGGATGCTGAAGATCTACGGCGGGATCGATGTCTCGGCGCTGTCGACGGCGGGCGAGTGCGCCTTGATGTGTCACCCGGTGATGATGTTGCGCCTGGTCGAGCACTTCCGGAGCGTCCCTGCGGCGCTGCGGGTGGGCGCTCTGGGCTCCACGATCCTGTCGACCATCGTGCTCGTGGCGCTGCCCAGGCCGCTGCCGGAGGCGGCGACCCTCGCGCTGGTGGTGTCCTTCGTGGTGATCGAGGGGGTCGCGGGGTGGGCCTTCCTGCGCGGCGGCCTCGGGTCCGGCGGGGTCAGCCGCCAGCGCCTCTTGCTGGCCTCGCTGGGGAGCGGGCTGCTGGCCCTGATCATCGCGATCGCGGGGCTGGCGGCGGTGGCGCCGGGCCTGATCGAGGGCTCGGGGTTGCTCATCGAGCTGCTGGCGCTGGGCGCCGGGCTGGTGTGGCTGGCCGCCTTCGTGCCCCCGCGGGGGCTCGTGCGGGCGTGGCAGACCGCCGAGGTCCGCGCCTTCCTGGAGCGCGGCCTCGACAAGGCCCCCGACGATCGCGCCCAGTTCATGATCGAGATGCTCAGCACCTCGGCGCGCAGCGCCGTGGGCGGCCTCGGGGTGATCGTCGCGCTGGCCGACGCTCTCGAGGAGCAGAGCCCGCAGGGGCTCCTCGTCCGCGCGACCGCCCCGCCGGGCCTGGTGCCCTCGGGTCGGCTCTCCGTGGTCGATGGCGTGGCGGCCAGGGCCTGGGCGCAAGGCCGCCCTGCGATGGACTTCGAGCCGGCCGGCTGGAGCCCGACCGAGCGCGAACTCAGCCGCCGCCTCGCGGCCCAGGCGATGCTGGCCATCCCCATCGCGACGCCCTCCAGGCGCTCCGGCGTCCTGCTCCTGGTGCTTCGGCGCGGGCTGCTCTTTGCCGAGGACGATCTGGCCGCCCTGGGCCTGTTGACCGAGCAGGTGGCCGTGGCCATCGAGATCGCGGCGCTCATCGAGCAGCAGCGCCGCTCCAACGAGGCCCTGGCCCGGATCAACGCCCACAAGGGCACCTTCCTGTCGAACCTGAGCCACGAGCTGCGCACGCCCCTCAACTCCATCGTCGGCTTCACGCACCTGATCCGCGACGGGTTCGCCGGGGCCGTGAAGCCGACGCAGCGCGAGTACCTGGACGACGTCCTGACCAGCGCGGCCCACATGGGCGCGCTGATCAACGACGCCCTCGACCTGTCCCGCGTAGACGCCGGGAAGCTCGCCTTCGAACCCGTACCCGTCGACCTCGCCGGCACGATCGAGGCGGCTGCGGACCAACTCCTGCCCCTGGCCAGCGCGCGCTCCCTTGACCTGAGCGTCCAGGTCGACGGCGACCTGCGCGGCGCCATCGTCGTCCTCGATCCGGTGCGCCTGAGGCAGATCCTCCTCAACCTGCTGTCCAACGCCATCAAGTTCACCCCCGACGGAGGCCACGTCGCGCTGCGCGCCTCGGCGAGGCCGGGCCCGACCCTCTTGCTGGAGGTGGAGGACGACGGGGAGGGCATCGACGAGGCCCACCTCGGCGCCATCTTCGAGCCCTTCCACCAGCTCCGCTCCTCGTCGGCGGCCCACCGACACGGCGCAGGGCTGGGCTTGACCCTGACGCGCCGCCTCGTCGAAGGTCAAGGTGGACAGATCGACGTCCAGAGCGCGCCCGGCTGCGGCAGCACCTTTCGGGTCACCTTGCCGAGGATCGACGCCGATGGCCAACACCTGACCCTGCTTGAACCGACAACCCCCGAGCACCTCGCTCGGGGGCCACTCTCGGCAAAGGAGATTCCATGATCGGACCCAGCGTACTCTTGATCGAGGATGATCCGCTCAGCCGCAAGGCCATGCGGGTGGCCCTGGAAGCCGGGGGCTTCACGGTCATTGAGGCCGCCAGCGGTCAGGAGGCGCTGGAGCTGTCGACCCTGAGCCCCGACGTGATCGTCCAGGATCTGCGCCTGCCAGACATGGACGGCCTGGAGCTGGCCGAGCGCCTCAAGGTCGAGCGGCGCTCGCCCATGATCGCCGTCTCCGGGGTCGACTCCAGCCTCGAAGAGGCCCGCGCCCTGGGCGCCTCCTTCTCCCGCTTCCTGGTCAAGCCCGTCAAGCCCCGCGCGCTGGTCGACGCCGTCCGCAGCCTGCTGCCAGACCAGGCTCGCCCCCTCCAGCGCCCAGGCTTCGACGCCGATTTCCTGGTCCAGCGCGTCCTGCTCGTCTTCGACAAGGGCAAGCGCTCCAGACACATCATGCTCCACCTCCACCACGCCGGCTTCGAGGTCACCATCGCCCCCCAACCCGAGCGCGCCCTGGAGCTGGCCCGCTCGCTGGACCCCCACGCCGTCGTCTTCGACGCCGAAAAGGTCAGCGTCGATGGCTTCCGACTCATCAAACAATTCAAGGACGACCCCAATCTGGGCACCACCCCGCGCCTGCTCATCTCGACCTTCATCTTCGATAAGGACCGCACCCAGAGCCCTTGGCAGAACCTCGTCACCGAGGCCGTCCACTTCGACCGGGACGCCTCTGAGCTGATCGACGCCCTCAAGGGCCTCTCCAACCCGAACCCACCGCCGCGCTCCCGCGTCGCAACCGCCGAGATGACCCCCGATGACTACCTGCTGCGCCTCCAGCGCGAACTCGAACACCTCTCCCGTCAAAACGCGGCGCTGACACGGGCCTGCGCCCTTCAGGAATCCCAGCTCGCCGTCCTGGCCGGCGTGGCCGAGGTCATGACCCGATCCAACGACATCGAACGCCTCCTCGACGAGGTCCTCGCCCGCTACATGGACATCGAGCCCTTCACCCACGGCGCCGCGTTCCTCATCAGCCCCTCAGGCGAGCTGATCCTCAAGGCCCACCGCGGCTTCGACCCCCATCAGATCGACCAGGCCAGCGTCTTCTTCGGCAGCGACGCCCTCCTCAAGGTGGCTCTGCGCCGCGACCTCCCGAGCTGCCTCCCAACGGTCCACTCCGACGAGGACAGCACCTCGGCCTTGTTGACCGGCGCCTTCCGCTCCCTCCTCGTCATCCCCTTGCTGACCGCCCAGCAACGCCTCGGCGCGCTCATCCTCGCCTCGACCATCGGCGACGTCCGAAAGGCCGGCATGGCCTCGGCCCACCTCATCCAGGGCCAGATCAGCCACGCCATCGCCCTGGGTCAAATGCTGGCCCGCCTCACCGCCAGCGAGCAGCGCTTCAGAGCCATCGCCGACCACGCCGCTGAGGGACTCCTGGTCACCGACCGCTCAGGGCGGATCTCCTACCTCAACCTCACCGCCTCCCACATGATCCAGTGCTCCATCGACGCCGCGCTCGGCCAGCCCATGGACCTCTTTCTGTCCAACATCCCCACCACAAGCGAACGCGACTCCTCAAACAACCTCCCGAAGACCTGGGAGGCTCAGACCCTGCGCGCCAACGGCAACCCGCTGACCCTTCGCATCTCCACCAGTCACCTTGATCTCGGACAGCGCACCCACATCCTCATCGACGTCACCGAGCGCAAGCGCCTCCAGGACAAGCTCATCCAGGAGGCCCGCCACGACCCGCTCACCGGCCTCCTCAACCGCCGCGCCTTCGAAGACGCCTTGACCCAGAACCTCATCCTGTCCCGCGCAAGAAACACCTCCGGCGCGCTCCTCTATATCGACCTCGACCACCTCAAGCGCGTCAATGACACCCTCGGACATCAGGCCGGCGACGCTGTCCTGGTCGCCACCGCCGAGATCTTCAAGAAGCGCCTCCGGCAATCCGACTTCGCCGCGAGGCTCGGCGGAGACGAGTTCGCCATCCTCTGTCCAGGCGCCGACACCCCCCAGGCCCTCACCCTCGCCGCCGAGCTCCTCGACCTCATCCTCGCCCTGCCCATCCTCGATCGACCCGAGCTCGCCGTCTCCGCCAGCATCGGCGTCGCGCTCTTCCCCAGCCACGGCCGCAGCATGCACCAGCTCATGGCCCACGCCGACCGAGCCATGTACCTCGCCAAGACCACCGGCCGCGCCAAGGTCTGCCTCTTCACCCTCAACATGCTCCACGCCGACTCCCCCCTCGACTGACCCGACGACCCGCTCAACCTCACCCCTCCGCTCATCGCTCCAGCCTTCCTCCCGAGCCGATCTCTCCTGCCCACGACCCCCTCTCGACGACCCAATCCACCCCACGACCCCCCTCGACCTGCCGGTCTCCCCAACCCTCGAACCCCCTCCCCCACGGCCTCGGTGTGTTCAATGGCCGTGTTTTCAAAAATAACAAATCAACTTGGGGATAGCGCGCCGCGGCTGCCCTTCAGGCGCCCTTGTTAACGATGTCAATTTATGAAGTTGCGTTTTCATAAGTCGTACAGACATTGGTCGTGTGGAAGGTGGCGAGCGGGGGCGGTGAACCCCGCAGGGCCGCAGACAGGTGGAGAGAAGACCTGTCCATGAGTGGAAACCTTGGGGCCAGACCCACGAGCGAAGACAAGATGAGGAAGACGATGAAGACGACGATGAAGACGATGATGAAGACGACGACGAAGACGACGACGAAGACCCGGCAGGCCGCCAGGCTCCTGACCCTCCTGCTCTGCGCCGCGCTGCTGGCGATGTCCACGGGGTGCGGTGGGGACGATGCGCAGTCGCCTGGCCAGGTCGGCAACAACGACCCGAACAACGATCCGGGCAACAACGACCCCAACAACGATCCGGGCAACAACGATCCGAACAACGACCCGGGCACGCAGGCCCAGATCTCGGGTCAGGTCCAGGGGGCCGAGTCCTCAATGGGTCAGGTGTCGCTGGAAGGGATCGCGATCGCGGCCTTCCAGGTGCAGGGGGACGGTTCGTTGAGCGCGATCTCCGAGGGGGCGACGCAGACCGACGCGCAGGGTCGTTACACGGTCACCGTGGATCTGTCCGCGGGGGTCGCCACGGACATCATCGTCCGGGCGGGCGAGGAGGGCCAGGAGGTCGGCTCCGTGATCGTCACGGAGACGCTTGAGGCGGGGGACGAGGCCACGGCGGCGCCGATCACGGTCGAGAGCTCCGTGGAGGTGGACGTCTACATCGAGGCCAGGGCTTCGGGATCCTGGGATGAGGACGAGAGCACGTCGAGCGGCTTGCGGGCCTTGATCTCGGCGGAGCTGGCCGAGGCGCTGGTGGCCTCGGGGGATTACGAGTCCGGCGTGGAGGCCAGCGCGCGGGCCACCCTCTCGGCGATGTCGACGTGGTCGCAGACGCTCCGGCAGGAGGCCGTGGGGGCGAGCGAGGCGGAGGTGTCCGCGGCGCTGGAGGCGCAGGCCGAGGCGCAGGCCGAGCACGACGCCCGTCTCGACGAGGCCGAGGGCGAAGAGGAGCGCGAGCAGGCCGAGGAGGACTTCATCGAGGCGCTCGCTGGAGCCTGGGGCGAGGCGGGCTTGACCGTCGAGCAGACGACGCTGGCCGCTCGCGCCAGCGCCGACGCCTTCATCCTCTACACCGCCGAGCTGGAGGAGGGGGCCGAGGGCCAGGCGCGCAGCGACTCCGAGGCGACCGCCTCCACCTTCGCGACCGCCTCCATCGAGGCCCAGGCCGCGCTGGTGGGCCTGGGTGAGCAGAGCCAGGGCGCGATCGCCGAGGCGGGCGTCGAGCTCAATGCCCGGATCGAGGCGGCGGGCGAGGCCGGTCAGGAGGCCGAGCGCGACATCGAGGCGGCCTGGATCGATTACCGCGCCGAGGTCGAGGCGCAGCTCTCGGCGGCCTTCGAGGGGATCGAGCGGGCGGCCTTCGAGGCCGCTTCGACCGCCGTCGAAGCCTCGATCGAGGCTCACGCCGCGATCCTGGCTTCCTTGAGCGCCTCGGACGACGAGGCTGAGAACGCCGCCGCGCTGGCCGAGGCTTACGGGGCGCTTCGCGCTGGCGTCCTGGCCGAGGGCAACGTCGAGCTGCTCGGCGAGGCCTTCGCTGAGGCTCGCGCCGAGGCGGTCCTCGAGGTCCTCCTCGCGCTGGGCGCTGGCCCCCGCTGAGGGTGCTCCCGCTGGCCTCGCCTGTGAGGCCGGCCTCGCGGGCGGGATGGGCAGGGAGGCTCGGGCGAAAGCCCGGGCCTTCCTCGCTTGGGGCCGCTCGTCGGCTTGAAGGCGGGGTCAGGGCGCGTCGCGCACCGCGGCGATGTCCGCGAGGCAAGCGGCGTCAAAGCCCAGCCCCTGGCTCTGGCCGCCCATGAAGAGGCCGCCCAGGGTGCTGAACATGTCTTCGCCCTCATGCGCGAAGAACATCACGCATTCTCGGTTGACGTCGTGGCGCCCGTGGCTCGGATCGGGGTCGCGGTGATCGGTGACCATCGGCAGATCGTTGTCGACGAGGCCGAGCAGGTGCCCGACCTCATGGGTCAGGACCGAGGACTCAGCGGCCTGACAGAAGGCCTCCCGGTCGGCCAGCAGCGGCGCTGAGTCGCCGCAGAGGTCCTCGATGGTCTGCTTGAAGATCGCCAGGTGGGTGTGGTCCCAGGCCATCCCAAGCACCCGCTTGCTGCCATCGTCTGCAGGGCTGCGGCCCTCCAGATAGACGATGTGCAGCTTGATGGTGTCCTCGGGGACCTCCAGGTCAAAGCTCTCGGCGGCCTCGCCCTTCATGTCGCCCGTCGTCCAGCGGTGGTCGCGGCCGTGGCCCTGCAGAGCGGCGTCCCTGACGACGACGACGCCGCCGGGCTTGTCGAGCAGGCCCTGCAGGCCTGCGGCGAGAGCCTCAAGGGCTTGCGGTCGAGCCTCGGCGCCGGGAGCCTCGTCGACCTCCAGGACGAGGCGCGTGAACTTGTCTCCTCGGATCAGATCGAAGTTCCTCGGCAGCTCGGCCGCTGGCTCCGGCTCCGGCTCCGGCATCGCCTCGGGGCTGGCCTCAGGGCTGGCCTCAGGGCTGGCCTCGGGGTCGGCCTCGGGGTCGGCCTCGGGGCTGGCCTCGGGGCTCGCCTCGGGCTGCGGCGAGGCCGCCCTCGACGTCGCCTCATCCTCGCCGCAAGCGGCCAGCGCCGCAAAGCTCAAGATCAGAGAACTCGCTCGCCTCATGGTTTCTCCTTGGTTGACCGTGGGGTTGTTGGGGGCCGTTCAGGGGGCTTCAAGCGCGAAGACGGCCAGGACGTTGGCCTCGACCCGCTCCTCGGGCAGCAGGACGCCGTCGCCCGGGGTCGGGTCCAGGTAGAGCGTGATGGCGCCGTCGAGGTTGGCCGTCGCGCGCTCGATCAGCGCGTCCAGCTCCACCTCGCCGAGCCCGAGCAGCCCGGTCAGGGCGTCGACGAGCCCCTGGACGTCGACCCCGTCGAGGAGCTTGTCGACCTCGAAGACCGCGACGGCCTCCTCGGAGAGCGCCAGCCGGTCGAGGCCCTCAAGGCGCGCGGTCAACAAGGCCCCTGCGCCGAGGTCGATCTCCAGCGCCTCTCCGCCGATCTGCGCGCTGACGCTGATGAGGGGCTGATCGGGCGCCGGAATCCACTGGATCGCGCAGGGCGCTGGCGCCTCGAAGTCAAGGCTCGAGCCCCGCTCAAAGGCGATCTCCCGGTCGAGAGACTCGGCCTCGGCCCCGAAGACGCAGTCGCCAGAGTCCTCGTCGGTCAAGGCCAGCCGCATGGACCCCAGGTGAAGGACGGGGGTCTGCCAGGTGACGTCCACGAGCGAAGGCGAGTCCTCGGTCTCGAAGTCGACGGTCAGCGGGTTGCCACCCGCCGAGCCGGTCCCCGTCACCGGGTCGACGCCCGCGTCGCCGCAGCCACCGAGCAGCAGCGCCGCCAGCAACAGCGTCACGATCAGTTCTCGCCTCATGGATCCTCCTGCCCCGAGGGCTCGCCGATCGGGTTCGTCAGCGCGAACCACTGGGTGTTGAGCTGGTAGACCTGCTCGATGGGCTCGTCCTCGGCGACGATCTCCATCAGCTCCTTCTGCAAGAGCGTCAACCTGGCCTTGATCCGGTCGGCCTGGCTGCGGCTGATGGCCACCGTCATCACGCGCATGTCGCGCTCGTCGCGCGCCTGGGTGTCGAGGGCCTCGGCCGCCAGCGCCATCATGTCGCGCTGGTGGCGCTTGAGCAGATCCGAGCGCACCTCGCTGTCCGTCGCGATGATCGGCCGCGTCTGCCTCAACCGACCATCCTCGCCGCGCTCCAGGTAGCCCAGCGAGATGAGCTGCGCCAGCCCCTCGGCGGCGGCCCTGGGCGGCAACTTGCCGTGGATCCTCGCCGCTATCCACTTCGGGTCCTCCTGGAAGTCCGGCAGCGAGACCATCTCGCGCAACACCGGCAGGTACCACTCCCCGTAGAACTCATAGGAGGTGATCGTGTCGCGCCAGACCTCCGCAAAGCGCCGCGACGCCTTCATCTTCTGGAGCAGCTTCGAGCGCTCCTTGAAGTCGCTGGCATGATCAAAGGCCACCATCAGCGACAAGTGCTGAAGCTCATCGGCCTCCAGCCCCACCGCCTTGGCGATGCGCCTGGCCCCTTTGGGCGTCAAGCGCCGCTTGCCCGAGATGATCAGCGCGATCCCCCCCGAGGACTTGTAGCCGCACCGCTGCGAAAAGCTCCTGTGCGTGATCGACCCGTCCACCGCCTGAAGCGCAGCGAAGGTGTCTGACAACCAGCTCTGGGCGTGGATGTAGGTGAAGACGTCTGGATGGTGGGGCGGCGTCTCGTCCATGGCATCCTCAAATCTGGGGCCTCGGTGGGCCACTGTCAATCAGCTTTGAAAACGTAGCGAGGTGACAAAAATCCTCTAGACAAGGTTTAAGATTGACCCTCGTGCGCCTTGTTGAGGCCGTTGACAGGCAATCTATTTGAAAACGTCGGTGAGAATCACCTCATGGGTGAGAGAGTCGCCGATGTGGATCCTGAGCGCAAGCGAAGGCGCGAGGCCGCCCAGGGCTTGCCAGCCTCGGTCGATCTCCGGATGATGGAGCCCTGCCGTAGCTCCAAAGGTAGAGCGCCGGACTCATGATCTGGTTGTGGGGGTTCGAATCCCTCCGGCAGCTTGCCCGCGTCGCCGTAGCTCCAGAGGCAGAGCGCCGGACTCCAAATCCGGAGGGCGGGGGTTCGAATCCCTCCGGCGACTTGTTGATGGACATTTTTTACGATTTTTCGTCAAAGCTGTCGTGGCGAGGGCGAGCCGTGGCCGGGGCTCTGGGGGTGGTCGAGAGGCCGGAGGCGAGGTGTGGCGGCGCAGACAGAGGGCGAGGGGCTTGAGGAGCAGGTGATCTTCGCGGTGCTCCTGCCGATGGCGCGGCTCGCGGCGCGCTTCGGGGTGTGGCTGCGCCGTATCAAGGCCGCCAGGATGCGCCAGCGGATCTATTGAGGGGCTGGCGGTTCAGGAGGGGGTTGGTTGACCAGCATCCAGTACATCCCGACGTTGCCCACGGTTTCGGAGAACTGATCGAAATCGACCGGCTTCACCACGTAGCTGTTGGCGCCCAGTCGGTAGGCCTCCACCAGATCTCGGTCTTCCTTGGACGACGTCATGACGACGACCGGAATGGACTGGTGTGGGTTCCGTCAAGTATGAAGGCGAGATTCCAGAAACTCTGACGGGTTGAGGGTGGTCGGCAAGGCCAGGACTGCGTGAGTTGGTTCGTTGGGACGGCCCATCGAGTTTGAGCAAGCGTCCATGGTGAAGTATCCGG
>SYOX01000121.1 GCA_005804885.1 Pseudomonadota bacterium | reverse complement strand
GCCGCCGTCGCCGCCACGGCCGCCGTCGCCGCCGTCGCCGCCGCGGCCGCCGCGCGCCGTGGCGATGATGTCGCCGAGCGCGTCGGCCCGCATGACCTCCCGGATCGCGGCCCGACCACCGCGCGGCTGAGCGAAGCCGGTGATCTCGATCTCATCCAACCTCAGGCGCTCGTCCGAGGCCCCCGAGACCAGGACGACCTGATCGTCGCCGCCGTCCTGACCTCGCTCGGCCAACCCGGCGTGGTCGCCGCGGTCGCCGTTGCCTCCGTTCCAACCGCCGTCGCTGCCTCGCCGCCCGTCCTGACCCCTCCGACCGGCGGCGCCGTCGGCGTTGAAGATCACATCTCGACCCATGCGTCGACCCCCCATCGCGCCCTTCGTCGGACGGGCTCCCATTGCAAAGTCAGGATTGTGCCTCGCCTGATCCAAGCCTTCAAGCACGAGCGCAGGAGCCGGCGCGGGAGCTTGCGTGGGCGTCGAGCTTCGCCGGGCGAGGCCGCGCCCGGCGAAGCTCGGCGAGGGCAGGTTCGCTCGGTGAAGTCACGACCGAGCCGCCCCCCAACGCCCCACGCTCCTCGCACCGCCCGTTGGGCGGGCTCGTCGGGTGGGGCTTGGATGCGCGGGGTGGGCTGCGCCCGATGGGCGCAGGCCGGCGGGCGGCCGACAGCGGATCGCGGGCTCGGATCACCGCGTCGAAGTGGGCCTGCAGATTGGGGTTTTTACTGCCCCAGGTGTCGACCTGGGTCGCGCGCGGGCCTGCGACCGACAGGGCGCAGCCCACACCGCATTTCTAGCCCCACCCGACGAGCCCGTCCCCAACGGGGGCGGTGCGAGGAGCGTGGGGTGATCGTCGAGCGTGGGGTGATCGTCGAGCGTGGGGTGATCGTCGTGCGTGGGGCGGTGCGACGAGCGTGGGGCGGTGCGTGGGGCGTTCGACGAGCGAGGGGCGTGGAGGCATGTTTTCTGGTATGTGGTGGTTGAAGGGTGCAACTTGAGGTGTCTTGAGGATCGAGGGGGTGACGGCTGTGCGATGGGGCGGGGGCATTGGGGTGTTGGCGCTGGCGCTGGCGTGCCTGGCGCAAGGCTGCCAGCCTGCCGTCGAGACGCGGACGGCGACGCCGATGCGGCAGGTCAACGCGGTGGGCGGCCCGGTGATCGAAGGGGAGCTCTACGCCCGGTCGCACGCGGTGGTGATCGGGGTCGACGCCTACAGCGTGCTCAAGCCGCTCAAGGGCGCGGTCCGGGACGCGGAGGCGGTGGCGTCGGAGTTTGAGCAGCGCGGGATCGAGGTGACGCTCCTGCGGGACGGCGACGCGACGCGCGGGGCCATCGCGGGGCTGCTCGGCGACGAGCTGCGGGGGCGGCTGGGGCAGAACGATCGGGTGATCGTGTACTTCGCGGGCCACGGCACGACGGTGGGCGCCGGCGAGCACACGATGGGCTACCTGATGCCGGTCGAGGGCGACTTCGCGCGGCCCTCGGCCACGGGCATCTCGATGGGCGAGGTGCAGGGGTGGCTGCGGACCTACCCGAGCCAGCACGTCATGTTCGTGGCCGACGCGTGCTATGCGGGGCTGGCGCTGCCGCAGGCCGAGACGCGGGGGGAGGCGCCCCCGGAGCACCTGAGCCGGCTGGCGGCGCTGCCGGTGTCGCTGACGCTGGTGGCCGGCGGCCGCGACGAGCAGGTGATCGACAATTACAAGGGGCACGGGCTCTTTACGTGGCACTTCATCGAGGGTCTGCGGGGTCGAGCGGACTTCAACGGGGACACCTTCGTCACGGGGCTGGAGCTCGGGGCCTATGTCCAGGAGGGGGTCGCGCAGGTCGCCGCGCAGGAGTTCTCAAGGAGGCAGCACCCCCACATGGGGCAGCGCGGCGAGGGCCAGATGATCTTCAAGGTGCTCGGCAAGGGCGGCGCGGGTCTGGTGGCGCGGCCGGAGCCCGTGGCGCGGCCGGGCGACGGCCACGTCGAGCTGCCGTCGATCCGCCCGCGGGGGCATCGGGTGGCGCTGATCATCGGCAATGGCGCCTACAGCACGCCCTTGACGACGGCGCGGGCCGACGCGGAGGCGATCGCGGCGCAGCTTCGCGCGGAGGGCTATACGGTGCTGGAGCATCACGATCTGACCCACAAGGCGATGAGGCGGGCCATCCTTGAGTTCGGCGAGGCGCTGGCGCAGGGCGGCGCGGGGTGGTTCTATTACAGCGGCTTCGGGGTGCAGATCGACGGGGACAACTACCTGCTGCCGGTGGACGTGGAGATGACGAAGCTGTCGGACGCCCGGATCGAGGGGGTGCCGATGAAGTCGGTCCTGACCGAGCTTGAGGCGGCCCGCACCTCGATGAGCGTCGTCATGGTCGAGGCCAGCTACGAGGTGCCCTTCCTGTCGGGGCCACAAGGGCTGGCGGTCAATGAGGGGCTCGCGCCCCTTCAGCCGCCGCCCAACACGCTGGTGGCCTTCTCGAACACGCCCAACAGCGCCGTGGCGCGGCCCGAGGGCGCGCGCAGCCGCTTTACCGAGGCGCTGGTGGAGAACCTCGCGCGGCCAGGCTGGCCGGTGCAGGACGCCATCGCGATGGCCGGCGCCGAGGTCCAGCAAGAATCCGGCGGCAAGCAGGCGCCCTGGGCGGCCTCGGAGCTGCGCGAGGACCTCTTCATGGCCGAGTCCTCGCTCGGCGTGCCCTCCTGCCCCGACGGCACCTCGCTGGCCGGGGATCTGAGCTGCGTCCCGATGCTGGCCATGGCTTGCCCGGACGGCGCGCACCTCGATCCCAGCGGCGGCTGTCGGCCCGGCAGCCTCATCAAGGGCGACCTGGAGAGGATGCGCGGCCTTGGAGGTAGTGGTGATTTTAAAAATTCACTGAATTCTGATTTCAAGTTCGAGGCGGCCCACGACGACAGCGACGGGGTCGATGAGTCTGGTGAGTCTGGTGAGTCTGGTCAAGGCCAGGCGCCCCCTCCCAACGAAGAAGAGGGCCCCCCGTCCGAGGGGCTGGCGAGCCGCCGCGTCGCGCTCGTGATCGGCAATGGGGCCTACGAGGCCCCGCACGGCCTCGCAGGCCCCCGGCGAGACGCCGCCGCCATGGCGGCGGCGCTGGAAGGGCTGGGCTTTGGCGTCGAGCTGGCCCTGGACGCGGACGGCGCGGAGCTGTCTCGCCGCTTCAAGGCGCTCAAGGTCGAGGGCAATGTGGTCGTGGTCTACTTCGCCGGCCATGGGGGTCGCAGCAAGGGCCAGGATCTGATCTTCCCGACAGACGCGAGGCTGGTCGACGGCGCCGGCGGGGTGTCGCTGGCCCGCCTCATGGGCGATCTGGCCCGCCGACGCCCCAAGGCGGCCACCCTCATCCTCGACGCGCCCCGAGGGCTGTCGGCCCACGGCGTCGACCCCACCCTCGGCCCGCTCGCCCATGTCCAGGGCGTCGGCGTGGTGGCGGCCACCTCGCCGGGTCGAGGCGCCGCCCCAGGCCACGAGGATCAGGGCAAGCTCACTCAGGCGCTCGCAGCCGCGCTCCGGACGCCCGGCTTGAGCCTCAGCGCGGTGGTCGAGCGCGCAGGATCCGAGGTCGTCCGCAGCAACGCGGGCCATCAGCGCCCCTGGTCGTGGCTCCCCGACGAGCTGGGCCGGTGGGTGTGGCTCGACGCGCCGATGCCAACAAGCCCCTCCGCGCTCTCGGTCTGCCCCCGCGGCACTCTGCGCGACGGCGAGCGCTGCATGGCCGTCTCCCAGGAGGTCGAGTGCCCGCCCGGCAAGGTCTTCGTCGTCGGGCGCGGGTGCAGCCGCCTTCAGTGAAGGCGTCGATTGAAGTCTCCCAGGGAAGATCCTATGGTGTCTGCGCCGAGGGGCCAGGCCCCGGAGCGCAGGCGCGAAGGAGGACAAGGATGATCGACATCCCTAATGGTGGCGCGGTGTTGGCGCTGGTGGGGGGCCTGTGGCTGGCTGGCTGCGGGGAGACGCTGACCTCGATCTCGGAGGCCGGCGGCGCGCCCGACAAGGCGGAGACCGGGGTCGAGGCGATCGAGCGCGCCAAGGACATCGACGCCAAGGTGGACGCCTTCATGGAGCGCGCCCCGGAGCTGCTCCAGGCCCCCGCGGCTGAAGGCGAGGGGCCGATGGCGAGGGCATTGGCCGAGCGCCGGGAGGCGCTGTGGGGCGCGGCGCGCCTGGAGGCCGTCTACGGTAAGGCCGACCCTCGATCGGCCTTTGTCCAGGGCGGGCGGCTGACGGCCGGTGGGCGCAAGGTCGCCGAGGCCCTCAGCGGCGTCGGCGCCGAGGGCCTCAAGCCAGAAGACTACCACGCGGTCGAGATCGCGGCGCTGATCAAGGCCCTGGAGGGCAAGGCGGCGCCTCCCTCGACGCCCGCGCTGACCGAGGCCCAGCGCGCGGCGCTGGCGCAGGCCCTGGGCGCCTCGGCCGACGAGGCCGAGCAGGACAAGGCGGCGGCGGCGGCCTTGATCGCGGCGGCGCCAGGTACGGCCGCGGAGGGCTGGATCGAGGGGCTGCGCCGGTCGCAGGCCGATTCGGCGGGAGAGGCCACCGCCCTGGAGCTGCTCCTGGCCGACGGGGTGCTGCGATACGCCCATGATCTCAAGCACTTCAGCGGCGCCCAGCTCACGGAGGAGGAGCGCGCCGCCGACTTCGAGGCCGTCGTGCAGGGGCGCCAGGAGCGCTTCTTCGAGCAGCTCAGGAAGGCGGCCCGCGCGCCGGGCGCCGAGGAGGCCGTCGCCGCGCTGCTGGAGGGCCTGCGGCCGTCGAACCCCCAATATCGGCGGCTGATGGAGGCGCTGGCCAGGTACGAGGCCATCGCGGCGGCCGGCGGGTGGCCGGCGAAGCTGCCCCAGATCCCCAGGCCGAAGCGCGGCGACATCATGCGCTACAAGCCGGGCTTCAAGAAGTACCCGGACGAGCTGGTCTCGCTGATCAAGGCGCGGCTGGCCGGCGAGCGCCTCTACGATGGGCCGATCGATGAGGTGTGGGACGACGCGCTGAGCGAGTCGATCCAGCGATACCGGCGCAACAACCTGATGCAGGACTTCGCCTGGATCGACTACGAGATGGTCGAGGCGATGAAGGTGCCGGCGATCTGGCGCGCGGCGCAGATCAAGCTCAACCTCCAGCGGCTCCGCGAGGATCGGATCGGCGACGCGAGGTACTACGTCTACGTCAACGTGCCTGAGTTCTTCGCCGAGGTCTGGGACGTCGGCCCCGGCGAACAACCGGCCAGCGCGCAGCCCAAGCTCAAGATGCGCTTCCCGATCGTGGTCGGCAGCCGCAAGAAGTACCGGGAGAAGAAGACGGGCCTGTGGCGCTTCCCCGACGCGACGCCGATCCTGACCGATCGGATCGAGAAGGTCATCTTCAACCCCTACTGGACCGTGCCGCCGCGCATCCGCGCCGAGCTCAAGCGCAAGGCCGAAGGCAAGCCCGACTACTGGAAGGAGAACGGCTACGAGGTGCTCCCGATGGGCAATGGCGGCGAGATGATCCGCCAGAAGCCGGGGCCTGACAACGCGCTGGGGCAGGTCAAGTTCGTCTTCCCCAACGACGAGGACATCTACATGCACGACACTGCCCGCAAGGACCTCTTCCGCGAGGAGATCCGGGCCTTCTCCCACGGCTGCATGAGGGTCCACGAGCCGCTCAACCTGGCCTTCTACCTGCTCCACCGCGAGGACAACACCTGGACTGAGCGCCGCGTGCGGATCAACGCCGGCAGCGGCCAGCAGTTCCAGACCGAGCTCAAGGCCGGCCCGAGCGTCTTCACGGATTACGTCACCGTGCGCGTCGATGAGGCCGGGGAGGTGAGGTTTCTGTGGGACATCTACCAGCGCGACACCGATCCCATCGTAGCGCGCTACGGCCTGACGCCGCCCGAGTTCGATCCCCACTACCCCTGAGCGCGGGAGGCGCGCCGCCGTGAACGACGCCGAGATCCTCAACATCCTCGATCTTTGCCGCGGCGAGCCCAGCCCGGAGTCCTGGCGCTTGATCTGCGAGGGCCTCAGCGCCATCCCGACCCGCGCGCTGACCCCCGCGCGCCTCGACGAGATCGAGGGGGCGCTCGATCGCCACTGGCCCGATGAGCTTCGGGCGACGATGTGCGGGATGTTCTGGGATGAGGCGCTGATGCGCGGCAGGCGCGACGTGCGCCACAGGGTGGTCCGGAGCCTGCGCTACGACCGGGTCTTCATCGGCCGCTTCGGCGGCATCATGATGCGATCGCCCGATCACATCCCCGGCGCGATCGCGCGCGGCCAGGCGCCGCAGACCTGGGAGCACCTCTCGCGCGTCAACCTTGGCGGCCAGACGCTCAGCGCAGATGATCTGGCCGCGATGGCCGCCGCGCCGATGCCCGCGCTGAGGCACCTGACGATTGGAGCGGCCACCGCCGAAGGGGTCAGGGCGTTGAGCGACGGCCCGTGGATGGCGCGCCTCGAAGGGCTCTCCTTTGCCGCCCTCGAGCCCGGCGACGAGGCCGTCGAGGCCTTATGCCGCGCGCCCCTTGGCCGGCTCAAGGCGCTCGAGCTGGGCAAGACGCAGATCGGGCAGCGCGGCGCGGCGGCGATGGCCGGCTGCGAGGGCCTCGGCGCGCTGGAGCGCCTTGCGATCCGCTCGGCCTCGATCGACGCGCCGACGGCGCGGGCCTTGAGCCAGGGGCTCGGGCGACTGAGTTCTCTGCGGGTGGACGAGTGCGGGATCGACGGCGCGACGCTTGAGGCCCTGCTGGCCGGCGCCCTCAGGCCCGCAGAGCTGCTCCTTGCCCGCAACCCGCTCGGCCTCCAGGGCGCCGAGGTGCTGGCCCGCCTGGGCGACGGGATCAAGGCGCTGTCGCTGGGGCGCTGCGGCCTCGATGACTCGGCGATGGGGGCGCTGGCGGGATCGAGATCTCTGAGCGATCTTGAGACCTTGGAGATCGACAAGCCCTACGGCGATGGCCCCGAGAATGGGCTGACGGGGGAGGGCGCTTGCGCGCTGCTCGCCTCCCCCCACCTGACCCGGCTGCGGCGCCTGACGCTCCATGGTCGTCTGGGGCGGCTCGACGGGCCGCTGCTGTCCAACCTCAGCGCGCTGGCGCTCGAAGGGGATCTCGCCGGGGTGGACTGGGGTCGGCTCGGCGCGGAGCTGGGCTCGCAGCTCAAGTCGCTGCGGCTGGGCGGGGCGGGCTTGTCGGTCGAGGAGACAGGCGCGCTGCTCGACGGCCTGCTGGTCAGCGTCATGGAGGAGCTCAACCTGTCGGGCAGCCGCCTGGACCGGGCGGGGGTGGAGCGGCTGGGTGACGCGCGGCGCGTCGAGCGGCTGTGGCTGTCGGGGTGCGGGCTCAAGGCGGCGTCGCTGGAGCCGCTGCTGTCGTGCGGCGCGGCGCCGGAGCGGCTCCACCTCGACGACAACGATCTGGGCGACGAGGGGATCGAGCGGCTGGCGGCCAGCCCCCTGCTGGCGCAGGTGCGCAACCTGGGCCTGTCCAGGGTCGGGATCACGGATCGGGGGGCGCTGGCGCTGGCCCGCTCGCCCTGGCTGGCGCGGGTCGACAGGGTGCTCCTGAGCGGCAACAAGATCGGCCCCGAGGGGGCCAGGGCGCTGGCGGCGCGGGTGATGTTCCGCGGCGGCTGGATGAGCGTCGATCTGGGCGACAACCCCATCGGGGAGGCCGGCAAGGCGGCGCTGGCCGAGGCGCCGCCGCGCTGCTGCCCTTGAGCGCGGCGCGAGGTCAGCGGGCGGGCTGGGGGGTGGCGCGCCAGACGAGCGAGATCAGGCCCAGGGCCAGGGCGTTGCAGCCGGTGACGATGAAGAGGGCGAGGTCTGGGAAGAGGGCGGCGGGGATGAGGCCGCTGAGGTAGATCAGGGCGGCCAGGAGCAGCCGCCGGTCGGTGTAGAGGCCCACCTGGACGACGGTGTAGCCGATGACGAGCATCTCCACGAGGAGCTCGTGGTGCAGCGGTATGTGGAGGGCGGCGCCGAGGGCGCGCAGGACGAGGCAGAAGGTGAAGAGGGCCAGGCCCGAGAAGATGATGGCGCGGTTGTTCCAGGCGTCCTTGAGGCAGCGGCGGCACAGGGCGGTGACGACGGTCAGGGCGGTGAGGCCGACGAAGCCGGCGGCGACGATCGCGTCGTAGCCCAGGTCCTCGACGCCGAGCCGCTGCAGGACGCCCATGAGCAGGGGCGCGGCGACGAGGAAGAGGGCGGCGGTGACGGCCATGGCGAGGCGCTGTCGGGCGGCGGCGGGGCAGTTGAGGTAATGGGCATGGGCGCGCAGGGCCTCAAGCTCGGCGCGCTCGGCGTCGAGACGGGCCTTGAGGGCCTGGAGTTGATCGAGGAGGTCGGGGGGCGGGTCGGGCAGCTCGTGCAGGAGGAGCTCGGCGGAGTGGTCGTGGCCGTCCTCGATCTCGGCGCGGGCCATCATCGCGATGGCGCGGTTCATGTCGGCGCGGGCCTTGTCGTTGCCGGGGCAGGCCGCCAGGGCGTACTGGAAGCCGAAGCGGCAGGCGCCGAAGAGGCCGTGAACCTTGAGGGACTGGTGCTTGTCGCGCGGGCAAACCGCCAGCGCGGCTTCGAGGTCGGCGAGGCGCTCGGCGGCCTCGTCGGCCAGGCGCAGCGACTCGCGGTGGTGGAGGTAGCGCCGGATGTCCTCGGCGAAGGCGGCGGCGCTGGGGTGTCGGTCCTCAGGGTTGGCGCTCATGGCCTTGTTGCGGATCTGGGCCAGCGGCTCCGGGGTGTCCGCGTCAAACTCGAAGGGCGCCGACTGCCACGCGCTCAAGATCACCGCGTAGGCATTGCCGCCGGTGTGGGGCGGATCCCCGGTGAGGATCTCGTGCAGGACGGCGCCCAGGAGGTAGACGTCGGTGCGCGCGCTGAGCTTGGAGAGGTCGCCCTCGGCCATCTCGGGCGCGAGGTAGGCCGGCGTGCCGACGAGGCCGCCCCTGCCGGCGGGGCGGGCCGAGCCCAGCTCCAGCGCGATGCCCCAGTCCAGCAGGTAGACCTCGCCGAACTCGCCGATCATGACGTTCTCGGGCTTGATGTCCCGGTGGATGATGCCCCGCGCGTGCGCGAACTCGACGGCCTGCGCGACCCTCAGCAGCACGTCGAGGTGCCACGCGAGCGGATCGCCCTGGACCAGCGCCCGGCGCGGGTGCTCCGGCTCGCAGATCAGCGCGCGCCAATCGACCCCCTCGATGCGCTTCATCACCAGCGCCGGCGCGCCCTGATGGGTCAGGCCGAGGGCGTGGATCGGGACGATGTTGGGGTGCTCCAGCCCTCCTGCCAGCGAGGCCTCGCGCAAGAGCGCGGCGGCGGCCTGCGCGCTGGCCGTGCTCTTGAGCAGCTTGACGGCCACCTCTCGCCTCAGCGAGCGCTGCCGCGCCAGCTTGACCACCCCCATCCCCCCCTGGCCCAGCTCGCCGATGACCTGGAGGTCCTGCTCGCCCTGGCCGTCCTCGCGCTCTTCGCCCAGCGCCAGCATCGGCAGCGTCGAGAGCTCCTGGCCGCCGCTGGCCTCCAGCGGGAGGTCGGGGCGGATCGTCTTGTCCAGGTCGCCCTCGGGCAGGGTCAGGTCAAAGGGCAGGTTCGCCAACATCGGCAGCTGGGTGGTCGCCGCAAAGGCCTCGTCTCTCATCGAGCCTCCTGACCCCTTGTCCTCAGGGTCGATCGCTGTCATTGCTCGTCTCATGCACCAGGAGGGATGCGCATCCCAGTCAAGGATGCGCCCTCTCCCCTTGAGCCCGCAAGGGCGATGATCCCGGAGGCGATACACGCCGACCGGGCGCGCGGAGGGTGGCCCATGGACGACAGGACGCGCTACGTGACCTTCTCCTACTGCATATCGCTGGTCGTCATCACCTTCAAGCGCGACTCGGACGTGATCGCCATCCAGCCCGGCGAGAGCGCCTTCGTCAAGGGCCTGCCCTACACCCTGCTGACCCTCGCGCTGGGCTGGTGGGGCTTCCCCTTCGGGCCGATCTTCTCCATCTGGGCGCTCTACACCAACCTGACCGGCGGCAAGGAGGTCAGCTCGTAGATCAAGGACACGGCTCGCCGTCGATGTCTCCCAGGTTGTTGTTTTTAAAGGTGTTTTCTTTGTTCTTGGGGTCGCCGGCGCAAGGGCCCCGTATGCCGTAGCCGCTGTTGTCCAGCAAGCTGTTGCGGATGATGAGGCCGCGGCCCCCCTGGGTCAGCAGGACGCCGTGGCCGCCCTGGAGCAGCCGACCTCGGGTGCCCGAGATGGTGTTGCCGGTCACGGTGGCCTCGTGGTTGATGAGCGCGACCCCGGCGAGGGTGGCCCGCTGGACGCGGTTGCCCTCGACGAGCGTGGCGCCGTCCTCGGCGGGGTCGCCGATGGAGATGCCCACGTCGCCCGTGTCCGCGACGGTGTTGCGCGCCAGGACCCCCGAGGCCCGCAAGAGCGAGATCCCCACGCCGCGCGTGTCCGAGACCCGGTTGCCGAGCAGCTCCACCCGGCTGTCGACGACGGCCAAGCCGTGGGCCATGTCGCCTCCCAGGCCAGGGTTGGCCTCGACGCCCAGTATCGTGTTGTCGTCGAGGATCGCGTCGCTCAGGCGCAGCAGGCCCACGCCGGCGCCCTGGCAGCCCTCGATGGTGTTGGCGCGCAGCCGCACCGGCGCGTCCGTGGACGCGACGTTGACGCACATGTCCTGCGCACCCCTGAGCGTCGAGGTCGACACCGACAAGCCCACGCCCTCCCCGATGGCGCTGATGAGGCCCTTGGCGCAGCCCTCGACCGTCGATCCGGTGACCTCGACGCGGGCGCCGTCGCTGATCAACATCCCATGAGCCTCGCAAGGGCCTATCGATCCCCCCTCCAGCCTGAGCCTCGCCCGGCTCGTCACCAGCACGCATGTTCTGGACTCCGAGGCCCGCAGGCCCCTGGCCTCGACCTCCGAGGCCATGTCGACGTAGAGCGCCGCCAGCTTCGCCCGGCTCACCCTGACCCCCTCCAGATCGACCCTCGCCCCCAGCTTGATGGAGAGCGCGCGGTGGGCGACGTCGCTGATGAGGGCGTCCTTGAGCGTCAACGCGCCCCTCGTGACCTGCACGCCGTCCCCCAGGCTGCCCTCGCGCCGGGCGGCCCCCTCGATGGTCAACCCCGTGATCGTGGCGCGGCTGTCCACCAGCGAGATCGCCGTGCCGCCCGCGCGCCGCACCGCGATCTGCGTCGCCTCCAGCTGCCCGACCTCGCCGGCCTGGATACCTGCACTTGCGCCCTCGACGCTCACCTGACGCAGCGTCGCGGCGCCGACCCGCGCGAGGATCAGCCCGCCGCCGCGCCGGAGCCTGAGGCCCTGCGCAGTCACCTTCGGGATGTCCTTGAACTCCAAGGGTTTTTCGGGGTCGTCGTGCGCGACCTTGTGGAGCGTGATCGGGGCCTGGCCCTGGACGCTGAGCCCGCCCTGGAGGGTGAGGGCTTCGAGGGTCAAGGGCGCCGACACCGTCCAGCGCATCGCGCCGCCGGGCGTGAACACGCGGGTCCTGTCCGCCCCTCGACCCTTGAGGATCCTTGGGCGGGTGAAGGTGATCTGCGCGGGCAGCTCGTGGTCGCCCTCGGAGAGCGCGATCTCGCTCAAGTCGGGATCGGTGAGCGTGAGCGCCTCGGCGAGCAGCCTGAAGGGGCGGCCCCGGCTCCCGTCGCCGCCGGCTGGGGCGGAGGGGTCGACGAAGGCGGCGTTCAGCGCGGTCGATGGGGGCGCGGGCTGGCAGGAGGCGGCGATGAAGGCAAGCGGGGCCAGGGCGAGCAGGGTCGAGGCGCTGTGCGGCGTCATGGGAGGGGGCCGTCGGGGGGGCAGGGGCGCGCGGCCTCGCTTTGGAAGAGGATGTCGCCCGCAGCGAAGACGCCGGCGCGGGTGCGGACATTGCGGCCCAGGCGCGGCTGACCGTCTGCGGGGAGGAGGGCGGCGGCGCGGAGCCGGCGCGGGTTGCCGCTGGCGTCGAGGACGAGGTCGCCGGGGCGGAGATCGCCGGCCGGGCGCGGGCCCTCGGGGGTCATGACCGCGTGGTCGGCGGTGACGTCGACGGCGCCGTCGAGGCGAACCCAGGGGCCCTCGGTCCAGTGGAGGTCGACGCCGCGGACGTCGGCGGCCTCGATGATCAAGGCGGCGTCGACGCAGAAGCCGCAGATGCAGGCGGTCGAGGCGCCCGAGAAGAGGTCGGCGGCGTCGTAGTTCATCCCCGAGGGATCGTTGAGCCAGCACTGCCCTGCGGCGTAGTCGTCCCGGGTGATGCGCAGGGCGCCCGCGCCGTCGCGCGAGGAGGTGGCCGGGGCGCCGAGCAGCAGGAGGACCTCGTGGCGCTCGGCGATGGAGTAGGAGAGGGCGGCCACGGGCTCGCGCATGGGGGGCTTGCGGGGCCGCTGGAAGGTGGCCGTCTCGGTCAAGGGGGCGCCGCCCTCGGCGGGGATGACGCGGCGCACTCGTGTCAGGGCGCCGCGCGCGTCGCGGTCGTAGAGGAGCTGGAGCGTGCCGCCCTGGTCGAACTCGGTGCGCAGCAGGCGGCCCTGGGGGTCGAAGACGTCGCGGCGGACGAGGTGCCCGGGCGCGAGCCAGTCGAGGGAGACGCCGCCGACGGTGTGGGCGAAGCGCAGCGTCAGGCCGCTGCGGTCGATCCCGAAGTTGTCTTTGTCGATCCAGGTCTTGCGCGAGCGCTCAAGGACGCGGCCCTGGCTGTCGGTCTTGTAGTGGTAGTCGAGGGGGGTCGGGGCGCCGGGGCCAGAGACGCGCTTGGCGCTCAGGCGTCCGTCGGCGCTCCAGGTGAAGGCGCTCTCGGTCCAGAGCTGGCCGTCGACCTCGGTGATCTTCCGGGTCAGGCCGTGGGGTCCGTATTCGAGGCGCCAGACGATCGCGCCCTCGGGCTTGAAGGTGAGGGTCGAGAGGCGCCCCTGGGTCTTGACCTCAAGCCAGCGCGGCAGCAGGCGGGTCTGGGCGGGGAGCAGCGGCCCGAAGGGGGCCATGGTGATGGGCGAGTAGCCTTCGTAGAGGCCGGAAGGGGCGGGCTCGGCGGCGGGGATCTGGGGTTGCGCGCGGGCCTCCTGGGTCCAGGCCATCAGGAGGATCGCGGCGGCGAGCAGCGCGATGAGGGTGTCGGGGCGTGCCTTGGGGGGGTCCTGGTGGAACATGCGCGCACCTCCTCGGGCGGGGTGTGGATCAGATAAGCAGACGGGGCGCTCGAAGGCAAGGCGAGTGGATGATTTGGCAGTCATTGCGGGGAGTTGGCCGCTGGTGCGCGAACTGGACCCTCGGGTGGAGGTGGTGTATGGAGGGGAGGTCCGAGTGAACTTGTCTTTGTATTGTCCCCCACGGATCGAGAAGACCCCATGGAAGCCTTTGCGACAGACTGGTTGGCGATGCTGGTGCGCTGGATCCACGTGATCGTCGGCGTGGCCTGGATCGGCACTTCGTTCTACTTCAACTGGCTCAACCACGCCTTCCGGCCTCCGACCCAGGACACGCACGGGGTGGGCGGGGAGGTGTGGTCGATCCACGGCGGCGAGTTCTACCGGGTGGTGCGCTACAAGGGGGCTCCGTCGTCGTTGCCCGAGACGCTGCACTGGTTCAAGTGGGAGGCCTACTCGACCTGGATCAGCGGCTTTGTGCTCTTGTGCCTGGTGTATTACCTGGGGGCGGAGTCGTACCTGCTCGATCCCTCGGTGGCCGACATCGGGGCGGGGGTGGCGATCCTGATCGGGGTGGGGTCCATCGTCGCGGGCTGGGTGGTCTACGATCTGCTGTGCCGCTCGCCCCTTGGGGCGCGGCCCAGGGCGCTGGGGGCGCTGGGGGTGGTGTTGATGGCGGGGGTGTCCTTCGGGCTCACCCAGGTCTTCAGCAGCCGCGGGGCCTACATCCACGTCGGGGCGATCCTGGGGACGATGATGGCGGCCAACGTCTTCTTCGTGATCATCCCCAACCAGCAGATCATGGTCAAGGCGATGGTGCGCGGCGAGGCGCCGGACACGAGCAAGGGCAGGGCGGCCTCGCAGCGCTCGCTGCACAACAACTACCTGACGCTGCCGGTGCTCTTCATCATGATCAGCAACCACTACCCCATCACCTACGGCCACGGCTGGAACTGGGCGATCCTGGTGGGCCTGGCGCTCATCGGGGTGTCGGTGCGGCACGCCTTCAACCTGGCCAACAAGGGCCGCCGCAATGGCTGGCTGCTGGGCGTGGCGGCGGCGGCCACGGCGGTGCTGGGCTTCGTGATCTCTCCGGCGCTCGATCGGGTGACCTCCGGCCCGCCGGTGACCTACGGGCAGATCCAGCCCGTCATCGAGCAGCGCTGCCGACCCTGTCACTCGTCGGCGCCGACCTTCGCCGGCTTCACCGCGCCCCCGGCCGGGCTGACCTACGACGGCCCTGAGCAGATCGTCGCCCAGGCCCCGAGGATCCACAAGGCGCTGTTGACCCAGTTCATGCCGCCGGGCAATATCACCGGCCTGACCCCCGAGGAGCGCGATCTGCTGCTGCGCTGGATAAGCCAGGGCGCCCCGGTCGACATCCAGCCCCCGCAGCCTCCTTCGCCCTGAAATGAGGTGATCCTATGAAAACTACCGTGGCCGAGGCCACCCTGGCGGCGATGCTGCCTCCCCTTCACCAGGCTCTGGACCGCTTCGCGGAGCGCTATCCGGGCGACTCGCCTCGCCGCCAGCCCGTGCACACGGTCTATGGTGGGGCGCATTTGTTCAGGTATGACACGGCCCCGCGGCTTGGCGTGCTGGCCTTGAGATCGTTGGAGACCTACGGGCCGGACTTTGCCACCTTCGCCCGGGCCGTGGGGCTGCCGGGCGCCGTGGGGCTGCCGGAGCACCCGGCCGAGATCGCGGCGCTGGGTCAGGCGATCGAGCGCGACCCCGAGGGGCTCGGCCGGGCCTGGCCTGCGGCGTGGCTGGCCTGGGTGGTCCACGGTCGGGTGCTGGCCAAGCTCGACAGGGAGCCGGTCGAGGACTTCCGGATCGACTTCGAGGACGGCTACGGCAGCCGCCCGGACGATCAGGAGGACGCCACGGCCGTCGAGGCGGCCCAGCAGCTCGCCCTCGGCCTGTCGGAGGGGACCCTGCCGCCCTTCATCGGCATCCGGATCAAGCCCTGGTCCAGGGAGCTTCAGCGCAGGAGCGCCCGGACGCTCGACCTCTTTGTCACGGCGCTGGTGGAGGCCACCGGAGGGCGCCTGCCCGAGAACTTCGTCGTGACGCTGCCGAAGGTGTCGACCCCGGAGGAGGTCCACGCGCTCGTGGAGATGTTCAAGGCCCTTGAGGCGGGCCTGGGGCTTGAGGACGGGGCGCTCAAGATGGAGCTGATGATCGAGACGACCCAGTCGCTCATCAACGCCCAGGGTCGCCTCAACCTGCCCCTGCTGATCGAGGCGGCGCAAGGGCGTTGCCTCGGGGCGCACTTTGGCACCTACGACTACACGGCCGGGTGCGACATCACGGCGGCCCACCAGCACATGGCCCACCCGGTCTGCGATCTGGCCCGGGGCCTGATGAAGGTGGCGCTGGCCGGCACCGGGATCTGGCTCTCGGACGGGGCGACGAACGTCATGCCCGTCGCGCTGCACCGCGAAGGGCCCGATGGCGGCCCGGTGACGCAGCACCAGATGGCCCAGAACCGCGCGGCGGTCCACGCCGCCTGGGCGCTCCACCACGCCCACACGCGCCACTCGCTCGTCAACGGCTTCTACCAAGGCTGGGATCTTCACCCGGCCCAGCTGCCCACCCGCTATGCGGCCGTCTTCACCTTCTTCCTGGAGGGCCTGGAGGCGGCCACGGAGCGCCTGAGCAACTTCCTGTCCAAGGCCGCCCAGGCCACGCTCGTTGGGGACATCTTCGACGACGCCGCCACGGGCCAGGGCCTGCTGAACTTCTTCCTGCGGGGCATCAACTGCGGCGCTCTGACCGAGGGGGACGCCCTGGCCACGGGCATCAGCCTGGATGAGCTGCGGGGCCGCTCCTTCGCCCGCATGCTGGAGAACCGGCGCCTGGCCGCCGCCGCTGGCTCGAAAGCTCAAGGCCAGCCGTAGACCCCCGCACTCCACCCCCTGTCCCCCTCCTCGCTGCGCAAGGGAGGCAGTGCCTCTCGGGGGAACGCTCGTATTACGGACACGGCGGTTCGGGGACGCTTGTTTTACGGCTCCGTGTGGATCGAGTCCCGCCCCGGCGACCTCGCCACCCGCCCCAGGCGGCCACCGATCCCGGCAATGGCTGCTGCGGCCCACCCCCGAATCATCATGCCCACCCAACGAGCCCACCCCCTATCCACCTTGCCCGTAATACG
>SYOX01000120.1 GCA_005804885.1 Pseudomonadota bacterium | reverse complement strand
CGAGTTTTTGAGCAAGGCCAATGCACTGACCCCAGACCCATCAACTGAGTCTCCCCTCGATCCCCGCCACGACGGGCTCCGATGAGATGTGACTAAGAGACAGCCTTCCGGAGGGAGGAGGGGGACAGGGGGTGGAGTGCCGAACCACCCATCCCGTAATACGAGCGTCCCCCCTCCTCGTGGAACGAGGGCAGTGCCCTTCGGAGGGGGACAGGGGGTGGAGTGCGGGGCGTGGGTGGGGTCGCCTTGATTCGGAGGGGGCGTTCCATTAAAGGTGAGGGGCACGACAAGTTCAGCGAGGGATGGCGGTGGCGCGGGCCTTCGAGGCCGATTGGAGCGGGGATGAGGCGATGACGAAGCGGTTGGGTGGTCGAGGATCGTGGGCGCCGTTGTGGGTCGCGCTGGCGCTGGCGCTGGCCCTGACGCTGGCGGGGTGCGGGGATGACGACGCGCCGACGCCGGAGGGGCAGCCGGAGGGGACGCCGGAGGGAGAGCCCGAAGGGACGCCGGAGGCCGAGCCGGAGCCCGAGCCGGAGGCGGAGCCTGAGCCGGAGGCGGAGCCCGAGCCGGTGTGCGGCGACGGGGCGTGCGATCCAGGCGAGGAGGCGGAGTGCGCGGAGGACTGCGGTCTGGTGTGCGATCCGCCGTGCGGGCTGGGCGCGGAGTGCGTGGAGGGCGTGTGCGAGCCGATCGAGTCGCCGGATGCGGACGACGACGGGGTGCCGGACGCGGACGACAACTGCCCGGACGCGAGGAACCCGGATCAGGCGGACGACGACGGGGACGGGCTCGGCAATGCGTGCGACACATGCCCGTCGGTGGCCGATCCGGGCAACGATCCGGCCTTGTGCGAGCCGCTGGACGAGGAGGAGCCCAACGACTTCTTCGGGGGCAATGAGTATGTGCTGCCGCTGAGGATCGCGGGGGGCCTGTCCGAGGTGGTGGGCGGGCAGCCGGATCTGGACGTGTTCAACGTGGTGCTGGAGGCGGGGCAGGCGCTCAAGCTGCGGCTGTCGGCGCGGGGGCCGCAGATCTGGCCGGCGATCATCGTGCTGGATCTGGAGAGCGTCAACCAGGAGTACTTCCGGGTGTTGACGACGCCGGATCTGGGGGCCTCGAACGAGCGCGAGATCTTCATCAACCGGCCCGGCCGCTACAGCGTGGTGGTGTCGGACTTCCGCAACTTCGTCGAGCAGCTGGAGGACGTGGGCGGGCCGGGCTTTGATTACACCTTCGAGATGGTGGAGTTCGACCTGACGCCGTCGATCGAGGAGCTGCCGGGGCTGCCCTTCTCGGAGTCGGTGACCTTCGACGAGAAGCTGCACGTCTACAGCTTCCCGGCCGGCGAGCTGGTCTTCCTGGACGCGACGGCGGCCGGTCAGGCGCTGGATCAGACGGGGCTGATGCTGCCGGCGATCTCGGTCTTTGATCCCCAGACGCGCCAGACCATCGCGATGACGTCGCTGGATCAGGTCGACGATCGGCAGACAACGCGGCTCAGGGCGCTGACGCCGGGCGACGACCGGCTGCTCTTCATCCTGGACCCGGTGCAGGCCTTCGCGCCGAGCCTGACGAGCCTGACGGTGACGCCGGGCAACTACAACGGCCGCGAGGCCGAGCCCAACGGGGACTTCCCGGTCGCCTCGCCCTACGCCGTGCCGGGGGAGATCGAGGGTCGGATCGATCTGCCGACGCCGGACCCTGTGACGCAGCGGCTCATCCCGGACGCCGACTTCTTCACCTTCGCGGCCCGCGCCGGGGACTTCCTGACCTTCACGCTGGAGAAGGCGGAGCCGGGCAACGACTATGACGCCAGCCTGGAGATCGTGGTGCCGGGTCGCTTCGGGGGCTCGACGACGCTGACGATGAACCGCAGCGCGGGCCCTGGCCTGGAGGAGGCGCGGGCGGACTTCCTGGTGCCGGCCGACGGCATCTTCTTCGCGCGGGTGATCGACGAGCAGAACCTGCAGATCGGGCAGGACGAGGATCCCTTCGGCGGGCCGGCGCACGCCTACACGCTGAGGGCGGAGCGGGCCGAGATCGAGGGGATCGTGGACATCGATCCGCCGGGCGTGTTCACCGGCGCGCTGCCGGGGCCGGGGCGGCAGGCCTTCTTGAGGTACCAGAACGAGCCGGGGACGGCGGTGACGATCGACGTCAACTCGAACAGCGGCCTGCAGCCGTGGCTGCGGGCCTTCGACGGCGAGACGCTGGAGCTGATCGGGGCCGACGAGAACAGCTTCAGCCCCTTTACGGCGCTGACGCCGCAGAGCGGGAGCGTCATCCTCCAGATCGGGGATCGGCAGGGTCAGGGGGGTGGGGCCTTCACCTTCTCGGTGTCGCTGGCCGTGCGCGAGATCGTGGGGATCGACGATCTGCCCTTCGTCGAGCTTGACGGGGTGCTGCTGGAGAACAACGAGGCGGATCTGTACCGCCTGCCGGCCAGGGCCGGGGTGCTCTACGACGTGCGGGTCGAGCACCAGGGCAGCCGCATCGCGCTGGCCGAGATCGCCCTGCTCAACGCCGACGATCTGGCCGTGCCCTTCAGGAACACCTTCGATCGCAGCCAGGTCTTCCAGGTGGCCCAGGATCAGGACGTGATCATCCGAGTGCGGGACATCGGCAGCCTGGGCAGCGCCGATCACACCTACCGGATGGTGGTGCGCGAGGTCAGCCCGGTGGATCTCGGCGGCCTGCCGGCCGAAGAGGAGGGGTCGCTGTTCGAGAGCGGCGCGGCCCATTACTACGCGCTGGACTATCAGGCCAACGACCGCCTGCTGGCGCAGATCGCGCCCGAGGGCCAGTACCTGCCGGAGATCGCCTTCTACGATCGAGCGACGCTCAACCGCATCCGGACGACCAACGACGAGCAGTTCGCCTTCGTGCGGACGACCAACGCCGATCTGCTGATCGTCGTGTCGGACGACGCCAACCGCGGGGGGGAGGGCTTCGGGTTCACGTTCTCGCTCGACAGGCTCTCGCCCCAGGTGATCGAGCCGCCCTTCTCGGAGCAGGCGGGGCTGGCCGATCCCGGCGCGAAGCTCTTCTATGAGTTCTCTGCGGAGGCGGGGTCGGTGATCAGCGTGGCGCTGGATCTGCCCCCGGGCAGCCCGGTCAACCCGCGCTTGACGCTCTTCAGGGCGGAGGATCTGGGCTTCATCGAGCAGGCCTTCGGGAGCCCGACGCTGGACGAGTACACGACCACGGGCGGGAACTTCGTGCTGGAGGTGTCGGACCTGAACCGCAACGGGGGCGACGCGATCACCTTCGGGGTCTCCATCTCGGCGCTCCGGCCCGGCAGGCTGACGCTGCCGGCCTCGGTGGACAGCATCCTGGGGGACGACGGGCAGCCGGACTTCTTCGAGTTGCCGCTGATCGCCGGCCAGCTCGTCGACGTGCACGTCGACGCGGACGACGAGGCCTTCGTGCCGGAGCTGCGCTGGTTCGTGGCCGAGGGCTTCGAGAGCCAGGTGGTGGCCGGGGACGTGGCCTTCGCGGCGCCGCGCACGGGGACCTACATCTTCCGGGTGCGCGATCTGCTGGGGGTCGGGGGCTACGCCTACACCCTCGAGGTCACCGAGGTCTTCCTGGGGAACCTGCCGACGCGGGACGAGGTCGAGCCGAACGACAACAACGCCTCGACCGACGTGGTCGAGGGGCTGCCCGCGCGGATCTTCGGCAGCATGCTCCCCAACGGCGGCCAGGCCGATCAGGACTTCTTCCCCATCGACCTGCTCGAAGGTCAGGTGATCAAGGCGCTGACCGCCGATGGCCGCACGCCCAACGCGGCCGACACGATCCTGGCGCTGGTCGGGCCGGGGCCGGAGTTCTTGCAGTTTGCCCGCGACGACGACAACGGCCAGGGCAACTTCTCCAACATCGGCTCCTTCGAGGCCCCGGTCGACGGCACCTACTTCCTCGTCATATCGGCCTTCGGCCAGGGCGAGTACTCCCTGGTCGTCCTGCCCTGATCGCTCTGCCCCTCGCGCACGCCCCAGGCTCGCGCCCGGGGCTACAGGGAAGGGACGCCCCTGCGGGGCTCTCGACGAGGCGTCAACCTTCAGGGATGGTGTCACCCAGGACAAGCGGCCCTCGATGTTGAGGCCATCGAGCCCAGCGACACGATCCTGCGGGCTTACCCAGAGCCCGTCGGAAGCCTCGAAGAGGCGTCCCTTCCCTGTAGCCCCGGGCGCGAGCCTGGGGCGGCCCTACGGGCGGCGGCCCTACGCCTGGGGCGGCTGGCCGCACGATCAGAGCCTGCTCCACACCCGTGGTGGGGTCGTGGAGGGGTGAGCGTTTGAGGGGGGAGTGGCGATGTCAGCGTTCGGGGTGGTGCTCATCGGCGTGTTCGCCGTGGGGTTCTTCGTCTTCATCCATTGGGCGTTCTGGCGGCGCTATTACTGGCGCGACAGCGGCGCGCAGGAGATCCACCGGGTTCAGTGCGACGACGGGGCGGTGATCGAGATGTATCGGACGCTGCCGGAGTCTCCGGTCGCCGCCGAGCCGATCATCCTGTGCTGCGGGATCGCGACGAACCAGCTCTTCATGGACTTGACGCCGGAGCTGTCGCTGGTGCGCTACCTGTCGTCGCTGGGCTTCGACGTGTGGTGTCTGGATCCGCGCGGGGTCGGTAATCTGTCGAGGCCGCGGTGGTTCTCGGGGCAGGGTTGGCAGATCCACTTCGAGGACTTCGTGGATCTGGACGCGCCTGCGGCGATCCGGCGTGTGCTGGAGGAGACGGGAGCCGCGCGTGTGCACTGGGTGGGGTTCAGCCAGGGGGGGATGATCGGCAGCGCCTTCGCGCAGGGGCCGGGAGGGGCGCTGCTGGCGTCGTTGACGGTGCTGGGTTCGCCGGGGTGGATCAAGGTGGCGCCGATGCTCAGGGCGCTGATGGGGCTCTTGTGGGTGCTGGCGCTGCTGCCCTTCGTGCCCTTGGCGCTCCTGGCGAGGATCTTCGCGCCCTTCTACATCCGGATGCCCTTCGACGTGATGGTGTTGCGGCAGGAGAACATGGACACGCTGTCGGTGCGGCTGCTGCTCAGCAATGGGGTGGACGACATCCCGATGTCGCTGGCCTTTCAGGGCGCGGGTTGGGCATCGCGGGGTGACATCGTGGCGTCGAGGGACGATCGCAACTTCACGCAGGGAATGTCCTTGATCAACGTGCCCTTGCTGGCGATCGCGGGGGACGAGGATCAGGTGGCGCCGCCGGCCTCGGTGCGCTTCATCTACGACAAGGCGCAGAGCGCGCGCAAGCACTTCGTCAACCTGGGCGGGGCCGAGGGCGAGGGGAACCAGAGCCAACCTTATGGTCACTGCGATCTGATCCTGGGTCGAAGGGCGCCGCGGGACGTCTTCGCGAGGGTGGCGCGCTTCGTCGCGGAGATCGCCGGGGTCGAGGTGGCTCTGCCGGAGATCCAGCTTCAGTCTGTCGAGCAGGGGGCGAGATCTTCTTCGAGCGCAGTCGAGGCCAGGGGCGCGGCGGCGGCGCCGGTCGCGGTCGAGCCGGACGCGGCGGAGGACGACCTCGGCGCGGCGCCGATGGAGGGCTACGACACCGAGCCGGAGGCGGCCTCGGGGGGGGGGACGTCGGCGCCTTCTGCGTTCAAGGCCGGGGATCGGGGCGATGATCCGGGGTCGCGTGTCGAGGCGCCCGTCGCGGTGGCGCTTGAGCCTGCGCTTGTGCCTGGGTTCGTTGAGGGCGCCGCGGCGGCCGAGCCCGATCAGGGGGAGGTTGCCTCGACGAGCGACGAGGCCGTCGAGGCGGCGGATCGGGATGACGAGGCAGCGGATCGGCTGGATGAGGCAGCGGATCAGAAGGACGAGGCGGCGGATCGGCTGGATGAGGCCGTCGAAGCAGCGGGTGGGGAGGGCGAGGCGGCGGATCAGGAGGCGGCGGGTCGGGAGGATGAGGCGGCGGATCGGGTGGACAAGGTGGTGGATCGGGAGGACGAGGCGGCAGATCGGGATGACGAGGGGGGGGATCGGAAGGACGAGGCGGCGGGTCGGGTGGATGGGGCGGCGGATCGGGTGGACGAGGCGGCGGGCCGGGTGGATGAGGGGGGGAGAGGGGGCGCGGGGCAGGGCGTTGTCCAGGAGGGGGCGGGGTTGAGCCGATCGGCCTCGGCGGGGTCGCGGTCGAGCGGATCACGATCGGCGGGCGGGGCGTCGAAGCTGGAGAGCGCGGCGGCGCGGCTGTTGAGGGCCAGCGAGCGGCTCGATCAAGGGAGCCGGGTGGAGATGCCCGAGCCGCTGGTGCAGCGAGGGCGGGCCGGGCGGCTGGTGGATAGCTTGATGGCGAGGTCGTCGTCGTCGTTGCGGGCGGTGGTGGAGAAGGGGGAGGGGCGAAGGAGGCCAGAGCGGCTGCACCGGGCGCCTGTGGAGCGGGGCGCGCTGGAGGAGGCGCTGGCGCTGTCGGCGAGCAGGGTGCGGGGCTCGCTCTCAGGCGATCCCGACGACGATCAGGAGGTGTGATGCCCTGGTCGGGGTTGCTGGCGTTGGCGTCGGGGGGGGCGAGCGCGTCGGAGCCCGCCCAGGGAGGGATCGCGCCCCCAACCCCAGGTGGGCGCCCTGTCGATGAGCGCTCGATCGAGGCGGCGCTGTCGGCGGCGGGGCTGGATCCGCCGGGGCCTGTCCGTGTGGGGCTGTTGGCCCTGGCGAGGCTGATGGCGGCAGGCGAGGTCGACGGAGCGGGGATCGACGCCAGCGGTCTGCCTGAGCCGGGGGCGCTGGCGGATCTGGGCGGGGCCTTGTGGGCCTTGGGGGAGCTGGGGTCCAGGGGCGATCTTCTGGAGGTGGCGGCGGGTCGCGGCGGGTGTTGGGGGGCCGCAGGGCGGCTGATGCGGCTGGGGTCGCAGAGTCGCCACCTGGGCCGGCAGGCGGCGCGGAGCCAGGAGATCATGGCGCTCCTCGGGGAGGGCGAGCCGCTGGAGGCCCGGACGGCCGAAGGGCTGCTGGAGGCGGCCTGGGCGAGGGCGGCGGGGGCGGGGGCTGGGGGGCTGGGGGGGCTGCGTCGGTGGAGGATGGCGGAGCTGACGCGGGCCTTCTATCGGGAGTCGATGGGGATCGCGCCGCTGGAGGTGACGACGGGGGAGGTCAGCGCGCTGGCGTCGGCGTGTCTGGAGGTCGCGCTTCAGGTGGCGCGTCGGGAGGCGGCCGAGGCGGGCGGGGATGCGGTCGACGCGTCGGGCGCGGCGATCCCGATGGCGATCGTGGGCCTGGGGAAGCTCGGCGGGTGGGAGCTGAACTTCAGCAGCGACGTGGACATCGTCTTCATCTACGGGACGGACGAGGGGAGGGTGGGGGCGGTCGGCGGGGAGAGGTGGGGCGTGCATCACTTCTTCAGCCAGGTGGCGCGCCGCGTGACGCAGGTGATGGAGGCCGGCGAGGTCGAGGGGAGGCTGTGGAGGATGGACGCGCGGCTGCGGCCTGGGGGGGCGCGGGGGCCGCTGGCGCACTCGGTGTCGGCGGCCGTGGCCTATTACGAGGCGTGGGGTCGGACCTTCGAGCGGGCGGTCTGGCTCAAGGCGCGGACGGTGGCCGGCGACAGGGCGCTGGGTGAGGCGCTGATCGGGCAGCTGGCGCCCTTCGTCTACAGGCGGAGCCTGGATCCTTCGGCCTTCGAGGAGCTTGGGGAGATCAAGGGGCGCATCGATCGGCACGCGTCGGCGTCCCGGTCGACGAGCTTGAGGCTGCGGGTGTCGTCGCAGCGGGGGGCGTTGAGCGCCGAGGTGATGGAGCTGCTGGGCTGGGACGTCAAGGTGGGGCGCGGGGGGATTCGGGAGATCGAGTTCGTGGTCCAGGCGCTCCAGCTCGTCTACGGGGGGCGGCAGGCGGCGCTGCGGAGCCCGACGACGGCGCGGGCGCTGGAGGGGCTGCTGGCGGCGGGGCTGCTGTCGGCCCTGGACGCGGACAGGCTCTCGACGGCCTACACGCTCTATCGCCTGTGCGAGCACCGGGTGCAGATGGAGGGCGAGCGGCAGACGCACGCGCTGCCGACGGCGCCCGACGAGCTGGAGATCCTCGGGCGGCGGCTGGGCTTCGAGGGGGCCTCGGGGCTGGTGGAGCGGCTCGGCGAGCACCGCGCGCGGGTGCGGGCGATCTTCGAGCGGCTGCTTGGGGGTCAGGGCGAGGAGGCGCCGCCGGAGATCGCGCGGGTGCTGGACTGGGGCGAATTGTCCATGGAAGACGAGGGGTTGCTCGACGCGGTGGTCGCGCTGGGCTTCGAGCGCCCGCGTCAGGCCATCGGGCACCTCATCGTCCTGCGGGCCAGGCCGACCTCGCCCTTCTCGCCCTTGGCGGACGTGGCGCTGTCGCGGCTGGGGGCGGCGCTGCTGGGTGAGGTGGTGTCGAGCGCGGACCCGGATCTGGCGCTGGTGGGGCTGGTGGAGCTCGTGGTGGGGGTGGGGCCGAGGCGGTCGGTCTTCCTGGCGCTGGGGAGGGCGCCTGCGGCGATGCGGCTTCTGGTGGGGCTCTTCGGGGCCTCGCGCTATTTCACGGCGATCCTGGTGCGGCAGCCGGGGGCCGTCGAGGCGGTGCTGTCGCAGGGGGGCTGGGGGTCGCTGGCGGGGGCGGCGAGCGGG
This sequence comes from Pseudomonadota bacterium, assembly GCA_005804885.1. Classification (GTDB taxonomy): domain Bacteria; phylum Myxococcota_A; class Bradymonadia; order Bradymonadales; genus SYOX01. Next base: position 13,159 of record SYOX01000120.1, on the reverse strand, counting down.
GATCAGGGCTGGCGGTCGATGGAGGCGCTGAGGTCGGAGCTGGGGGCGGCGCTGGCGGGGATCGAGGGGCAGGAGGAGCGCCTGGGGCGCTTGATTCGCTTCAAGCACATGGCGGAGCTGAGGGTGGCGCTGGCGGATCTGGCCCGCGTGGTCGACCAGCCGGGGGTGGGCCAGATGCTCTCGGATCTGGCGCAGGTGTGCGTCGAGGCGGTGCGGGACGAGGCGTGGCGGGAGCTGGCCGCGCGATATGGGGCGCCCAGAGGGGAGGGAGGGCGGGCGTGTCGGTTCTGCGTCGTGGCGATGGGCAAGCTGGGGGGGCGAGAGTTGAGCTACGGCTCGGATCTGGACCTCATCTTCGTGTACGACGACGGCGGCGTGGAGGGGCAGGCGGAGGGGGCCGGGGCCGAGAGCGCGGAGTTCTTCGCGCGGCTGGGGCGGCGGATGATCGCGTTCTTGTCGACGCGGCTGTCGCAGGGGAGGCTCTACGAGGTGGACACGGGCTTGAGGCCCAACGGCAACCGGGGCGCGCTGGTGGTCAGCCGCCGGGCCTTCGAGGGCTACCACGCCAGCTCGTCGGATCTGTGGGAGCGGCAGGCGCTGCTCAGGGCGAGGGCGCTGTGGGAGGACGGGGGCCTGGGGGATGCGCTGTCGAGGTGCGTGAGGGAGGCGGCGGGGCGCTCCGGGCCTGGGGCGCGGGAGGTGCTGTCGGCGCTGGACGCGATGCGGCGTCGCATGGAGGGCGAAGTTGCCAGGGACAGGGGCAGGGTCTATAACATCAAGTCCGGATCGGGCGGGATCGTGGATGTCGAGTTTGCGGTCCAGGCCGTCCAGCTCCTGTGCGCGTCGAGGGCCCCCGAGGTGCTGACGCCCTCGACGCTGGAGGCGCTGGAGGTGATCGAGGCGATGGACCTGCTGGGGGAGGGGCGCGGGGCGAGGCTGCGCGAGGGTTACCTCTTCTTGAGGGGGCTGGAGAGCCGGTTGAGGATCCTGGAGGGTGTCGGGGAGTGCCGGGTGCCGGTGGGGGACGCGGGCGCGATGCGGCGGCTGGCGCGCCGGGCGGGCTACCGAGGTCAGGCGCCGGGTGTGGAGCTGGGCCGGGATCTGGAGCGCGTGTGCGCCGAGGTCCGGGCGATCTACGCGCACACGGTGCGCGACGGGGTGCCCTTCGGGGAGGTCGGGGAGTGACGTGAAGCGCGTACTTGTCGTGGACGACGATATGGCGGTGCAGCGCCACTGTCGCGAGATCCTGGAGACGGAGGGCTTCGAGGTCTCGTGCGAGTCGAGCCTGGGTTCGGCCAGGCGCTTCTTGCGCCAGAAGCGGGCCGACACGATCCTCCTGGACCTCTTCTTGCCGGACGGCTGCGGTTACGAGCTCTTTGGCACGAGCCGGGAGCTGATCGAGGGCGTGCCGATCGTCGCGATGACGGCGGTGTACCAGGGCAGCGCCAACGCGCGGCTGCTTCAGCTGCGGCACCCCTTCGCGGCGGTGATCTCCAAGCCCGTCCGCGTCGCGGCGCTGGTCGAGGTGCTGCGCGGCATCCTGGAGGGCGCCTACCCTGAGCCGCCGGACTGGGCCAGGTCGGCCGACGAGGCCACGGTGGTCGTCACTCTGGAGGACGAGGCCGAGGAGCCGCAGATCATCGGCGCCCCGCGGCTGGCCTCGGGCTCCAGCTTCAACTCTCTGCCCTCGATGACGCACTTCGTCTCGCCGCTCGACGCGCGCCCGAACATGCTGGGGCCCTCGCAGGTCGAGGAGGCGGCGCTGGCCTGGGATCCGACGGGCCCCGTCGACGCCGATCCCTCCGAGTTCTCCTCGAGCGTGGCGCTCAGGGCCTTGTCGCCCTCGCCCTTGTCGGCCGCATCTCTCCGCGATCCGCTGCCAGCGGCGCGCGCCAACGGCGTGGATCTCGTCGACATCGTTGATCATTTTGGCGATGTCGCCGACGTCGATGTCGTCGACGCCGTGGCTCGCCTCGACGAGACCTCCAGCAGCAGCATCGAGCGAATCGACGGAGGTCATCGCGCCGCCTCGGCGTTGATTGTGCCGACGGCGTCCCCGACGTCGGCCTCGACGGCGCCTCCCGGCCAGAGCGTGCCCTCGCCGGATCGCATCACGTCCCCTGTCCAGCGCCTCGGCGCCTCTCGCGCGACCCCTCTGATCTCCAGAGCCCAGCCGGTCATCCAGCGCAAGCTGCCGCTGGAGCGCACGATGCAGACCCGCTACCCGGCGCCGCCGCCGCTCGTCGAACACCGCCTGAGCCCCCGCAACCCGGATCCCGAGGGCCTGGACGTGCCGCCGGCCCTCGATCCCCGGCGGGCGCCCTTGCAGGGTCGCCTGGAGGACGTCCCGCTGCCTGTGGTGTTGACCCGGATCGCCCGAGCGCAAGGCACGGGCTCCCTGCTCCTGCGGCGGGACAAGATCAAGAAGATCGTCTTCGTCGACAAGGGCGCGCCGGTGGCCGTCAAGTCCAACCTGCTCTACGAGTGCCTCGGCCAGCTCCTCGTGCGCGAGAACCTGATCACCGAGGCCTCCTGCGATCAGTCGGTCGAGCGCCTCAAGGCCGAGGGCCGACTCCAGGGGCAGCTCCTGGTGGAGATGGGGGTGCTGTCGACGGCGAACCTGGAGCGCTCCCTGGAGCTGCAGTTCAACACCAAGTTCCGGGACATCTTCACCTGGGGTCAGGGCCTCTTCCAGTTCCGCGCCTCGCCGCTGTCCTCGGAGGTCAACCCCGTCGTCTCCCGGGATCCCTACGCGCTGATCCTGGACGGGATCCGCAGCGGCGCGCCCTCGGATCGGATCAGCATCGACCTGTCGCCCTTCATGACCCAGGCCCCGACGCTGCTCGTGACCCGCTCCGATCTCAAGTCGCTGGAGCTGACCGAGCCCGAGCGCGACTGGCTGAGGCTGCTGGACAACCGCCGCAGCCTGGGCAACATCCTCAACGTCACCGGTGGTCCGGAGGGCGTCTACCGCCTCTTCTACGGCCTGGTGTGCATGGGGGTGATGGCCTTCCGCCCCCGCGAGATGTTCTACGGGCCGGCGATCTGAAGCCGCTCGGACAGGTCGCTTGCACCTCACCTCTGCATCGAATATAGAACCTTCCGGAAGAGGGGCCTGGACTCGTATTGAGGAGGAGCGATGGTCGAGAAGTCGAAGTACATCTGGATGGGCGGCAAGCTCGTTCCGTGGGATGACGCCCAGGTCCACATGATGACCCACTCCCTCCATTATGGCCTGGGCGCTTTTGAAGGGATCCGCTGCTACAAGCGCCAGGACGGCCAGAGCGCCATCTTCCGCCTCCACGATCACATCCAGCGGCTGATCGACTCCTGCCGGATCGTCACGATCACGCCGCGCTTCTCCAAGGAGGAGCTGATCCAGGCCTGCGTCGACGTGGTGCGCGAGAACGACCTTGAGGCCTGCTACCTGCGCCCGCTGGTCTTCGTCGGCGACGGGGAGATGGGGCTCTACGCGATCGACAACCCGACCCGCACGGCGATCATCGCCTGGCAATGGGGCAGCTACCTCGGCGACGAGGGTCTCAAGAACGGGATCCGGGCCAAGGTGTCGAGCTTCACGCGCTCGGGGGTCAACAGCGCCATGGTGCGCGGCAAGCTCATCGGCCAGTACATCAACTCCATCCTGGCCAAGCGCGAGGCCGTCCGGGCGGGCTACCACGAGGCCATCATGCTCGACGACCGGGGCTACGTCTCGGAGGCCAGCGGCGAGAACATCTTCATGGTCAAGAACGGGGTCGTCTACACCCCGCCGCTGACCAGCCCGATCCTGGCCGGGATCACGCGCGACTCGGTCCTCCACATCCTCGGGGACATGGGCGCGACCTTCGTCGAGCGCACCTTCACCCGCGACGACATGTACATCGCCGACGAGATCTTCTTCACCGGCACGGCCGCCGAGGTCACCCCGGTGCGCGAGGTCGACGATCGGATCGTCGGCGCGGGCGTCCCCGGGGCGATCACGAGGGAGGTCCAGGCCCGCTACTTTGACATCGTCAAGGGCTCCTCCGAGGCCTACCCCCACTGGTTGACCCCCATCCGCTGAAGAGGGGCGGCCGCCGAGGCCGCGCAGGCCCCTGGCGGGCGTCCCCTGGGCGTATTCGAGCAAGGAGGTGGGGCATGGAGAGCCTCTTTCGAGCCTTCCACGACGCCGGCCGCGAGCTCTTCCTCGTCGGCGGCGCCGTGCGCGACCTCGCCATGGGCGCGTCCTACCAGGATCTGGACGACCTCGACTTCTGCACCGACGCCCGCCCGGCCGAGTCGCTGGAGATCCTCCGGCGCGCCAACTTCCGCACCTACGACGTCGGGATCGAGTTCGGCACCGTCGGGGCCGTCCTGAAGGGCAAGTCCAGCGAGGGCTACCCCAAGGACGTCCAGGTGACGACCTACCGCTCCAAGGAGATGTACAGCCGGGGCTCGCGACACCCCGTGGTGTCCTACGGGAACAGCGTCGAGGAGGATCTGTGGCGCCGGGACTTCTCGATCAACTCGATCGCGATGGACGCCAGGGGCAACTACGTCGACCCCTACAACGGCCGCGGCGACATCGAGCGGGGGATCCTCAGGGCCGTCGGCGATCCGCTGGAGCGGCTGACCGAGGACCCGCTGCGGATCCTGCGCATCGCCCGCTTCATGGCCCGGCTGGGCTTCAAGACGGATCCGGGGCTGGAGCGGGCCGCGCACGTCAAGGCGACCTTCCTGCTCGACATCGCCCGGCAGCGCTGGCTCCAGGAGATGAACAAGCTCCTGATCGGGGAGCACGCCCCGGCGGCGCTGGACTTCCTGGCCAGGACGAGGGCGCTGGGCGTGATCCTGCCGGAGCTCGTCGCGCTGGTCGAGCTGCCCCGTCGCTGCCCTGCGGGGCCCGTCCACGAGGACTTCTGGGCGCTGACCTGCGCGCGGGTCAAGCGGGCCGGTGACAACAAGGTGCTCAGCTGGGCGGCGCTGCTGGCGGACGTGGGCCGACCCTGGACGCGGCACGTCGATCCGCCCATCGAAGGCATCGACGGCCCGACGCTGGCGGGGCTGTCGGCCTCGGCCTACCCGCAGGAGCCCTTCCCCGGCACCTCGGTCACCTTCCACAACCACGCGGCGATGGCGGGGCTGATGGCCAAGGGCCTCGGGCGCCGCTTCCACTTCGACACGGCCACCCTCGACGAGGTCGCCTTCGTCCTGGGCAGCCAGCGGGCGGCGCTGGCCTACAGCGCCGACTGGGCCGACCCGGACGTGCGCCGCTTCGTCCAGGAGATGTCCGGCCACCACGCGCACGTCATCGCCTTCGGGCGCATCCTGCAGCGCGACCCGGCCGAGGGCGCCGGCGGCGCCGACCTCGACGATCTGGAGGCCCGGATCGCCGCTCTGGCCGCGCGCGGCGCCCTCGTCCCCGAGGTGCCCACCGGCCTGGGCGGCGCCCTGATGAAGGCCTTCGGCCTCAAGCCCGGCCCGATCCTCGGCGAGCTCGTCGAGCTCCTCAAGGAGGAGATGCTCGACGGCCGGGTGGGCTTCGGCCTGGAGGCCGCTGACTACATCGCCCACCTGCGCTCGGTCCGACCCGATCTGATCGCGGGGTGAACCTCGCCTGAGTCCCCGTCCAGATATTCCTCGACCCAGGCGCCGGGATCGCCCTGGCGCGGCGGCCGCGCGGGCTGTCGTGGACAACGCGGCCGCGGAGGTGCACACTGTCGGCTGCTTGGAATGGGGTTCGTCGGGGCCTTTTCCCTCCCTGAGTTGGAGGGCTGTCTGGAGAAGCATCATGACCGGGTTGTTGGGGGGCGTTGTGGGGTCGCGGCGAGAGGCCGCGGAGGGTCAGCGATCGGCGCTCGCGTCCAGGGCCATGTGGCGCTTGTGGGGCGCGGGCGCGTTCATCCTGGCGGTGGCGGCGTGCAGCGGCGGCGGCGGCGGCTGCGATCTGGGCTGCGGCGGCGGGTGCGACGCGAGGCCCTACCCCGAGAGCGCGCCCGCGGTGGAGAACGGCGCGCAGATCCGCGTCACCGAGCACGCGCTGACCTTCCTGGAGGAGAACGCCAGCGGGCTGGTCGGCCAGTTCCTCGACGGCGGCCTGAGCTTCTGCCTGCCGGAGGGCGACTCCCCCGTGTCGCTCTGCGGCGAGCGCACCTGCCCGAGCACGGGCGAGGTGGGCTGCGAGCTGAGCATGGAGCTGCTGGACGTCAATATTGATGCCGTCGAGCCCAACCGCATCGCGGCCACCGCCGTCATCGGCGGGCTCGATCCCGAGACGGACTTCATCGAGGTCAACCTGCTGTCCAACTGCATCGTGCGCCTCGGCACCCGCGACAACGCCGGGATGCCGGCGACGATCTTCGCGGACATGACCGTCGAACCCGACACCCGAGACGTCTCGATCTCCATCGCCGAGGAGGACATCCAGATCGACTTCTCGCGCATGGAGATCGAGATCGACGGGGCCAGCTTCCTGGACATCTTCATCTGCGAGGGCCTGGATCTGCTCACCAGCATCGACTTCATCCGGGATCTGCTCTTTGACAACGTCGCCGGGCCGCTCCTGAGCACCGTCACGGATCTGACGGACGAGTTCCTGTGCCGGGGCTGCACCTCCAACGCCGATTGCCCGCGCGGCGCCACCTGCGGCGCTCAGGGCGACCTCCAGGTCTGCCTCAAGCCCAACGACGGCGGCTGCGTGCCGGCCCCGCTGGGCTTTGAGGGCTTCTTCGACTTCGGCACCCTGGTCGCGAGCATCTCGCCGGGCCTGGAGGCCGAGCTGGCCATCCAGCTCAAGGCTCACGGCTACGCTGACGCCTTCGCCAACGGCCTCTCCATCGGCATGAAGGGCGGCCTCTTTGGCGAGAAGCACGAGTGCGTGCCCGCAGTCCCGCCCCCCGCCCAGCTCGTCGTCCCCCCCTCTCAGGTCCTGCGCGCCAACACCTCGCCGCGCGGCACGCCCTACCACGTCGGCGTGGGCATCTCGAAGGCCTTCCTCGATGAGGCCATGTGGGGGATGTACAACGGCGGCGGCCTGTGCCTCAACATCGGCACCAACGCCATCGACCTGCTCTCCAGCGGCACCTTCTCGACCCTGCTGCCCTCGCTCAAGGACCTGACCCGCAACCAGAATACGCCCTTCACGCTCCAGCTGGCCCCCAAGGAGCCGCCGACCTTCGTCATCGGCGCCGGGACCATCGATCCGAACACCGGGGAGCTGATCGACCCGCTCATGACGCTCAACTGGCACAACCTCGATCTGAACTTCTACGCCTTCTTCGAAGACCGGATGGTGCGGATCATGACCCTCAACGTCGACCTGGCCGTGCCGCTGGCCCTCGACGTCACCGACGAGGGCCTCGTGCCCGTCATCGGCGATCTGACCGAGGCCTTCAGCCGCACCGAGGTGCTGGCCAGCGAGCTGCTGACCGAGGAGCAGGCCTTCATCGAGGGGCTGCTGCCCTCGCTCGTCGGCATCGCCCTGCCGCTGCTGGGCGACTCGCTCTCGAGCCCCATCGAGCTGCCGACCTTCTCGGGCTTCGCGCTGGAGCTGGACGCCAACTCCTTGATGGGCATCGAGAACAACACCATGATCGGCCTCTTCGCCAACATCGGCCTGGACCCCGGCGGCATGTCACACCCCGGCCCCAAGGTCGACACCCAGGCCGAGCTGATCGATCTGCTCTTGCCCCCCGAGGCGCTGCTGGTGCCCGGCGAGCGCGCCAAGGAGGGCGAGCGCCTCGCGGCGCTGATGGCCTCCCGGCCCGTGGCCACCTTCGAACTGTCGGCCTCTCTGCTCGGCCAGCGCCTCGATCCCGGCCAGGCCAGCTTCAGCTACCGCCTCGACGGCGGGATGTGGTCGACGTGGCGGACCGACTCGACGCTCGTCATCGACGACCCCAAGCTGTTGCTCCAGGGCGATCACCACCTTGAGGTCCGCGCCCGGATGGTCGACGCGGTCCTGAGCATCGACAAGACCCCCGCGATGGTCACGCTCCCCATCGACTTCCAGCGCCCCGCCGTGGAGCTGACCCTGGCCGGCGACAAGGTCAAGATCGTCGGCGTCGACGCGGTCACGCAGGCAGACGAGCTGCTCTACGCCGTGCGCCGCGACGGCGGCCTCTGGTCGGAGTGGGGCGCGACCCCGGAGATTGACCTGAAGGACAGCGCGGCCGACTTCGCCGAGATCGAGGTCCGGGTCCGCGATCAGGCCGGACACGAGGGGCACGTCCGCCGCGTCTTCCCCCTGCACGGCCGCGTGACGCGCCCCAGCCCCGAGGGCGCCTGCGAGTGCGCCCAGGTCAGCCCGCGCGGCGTCGGCGCGTCGCCGGGCTGGCTGCTGCTGGCCTTCGGGACCTTGATCGGCCTTCGAAGGCGAGAGGGTCGCGGCGGGGCAGGGTGGCTGGCGCTGATCGTGGTCCCTCTGGCGCTGCTGGGGGGGGCGGGCTGCGACGACGACAAGCCCGCCGGACAGGTCCAGGCCTGCCCGGGCGGGTGCCCGAGCGGCGAGGCCTGCGTGGACGGCGCGTGCGCGGCGGTGGCCTGCCAGGACGACGCGCAATGCGCGGAAGGGCTCAGCTGCGTCGAGGGCGTGTGCGTCGCGCTGGATCGCTGCACGGATTCGAGCGACTGCCCCTCGGGCTTCGTCTGCCTGGAGGGCTTCTGCCAGTCGGTCGGCTGCAGTGGCGACGAGGACTGCGGCGATGTCGACTGCGGCGGCACGGATCCCTTCTGCGATCAAGGCCAGTGCGCCTGCGAGGCGCCTTGCGCCGAGGGTTGCGGGGAGAACGAGTTCTGCTGCGAGAGCCGCAACAGCTGCGAGGCGCTGCCTGATCCTTGCGCGGCGGCCGACTGCGCCCCGGGCTTCCGGGGCGAGATCGTCTCTCGGGGGCAGGGCGACGCGAAGACCTGCGAGGTCACCGGCGCCGAGTGCAGCTGCGTCGAGCTCGATCCGCTGCCCGAGGGCGACATCGGGCGCTTCCAGGACGCGACGGTCGTCGGCGAGCGGGTCGTCGTGAGCGCCTACAACGAGACCTACGGCGATCTGATGGTCGGGGTGCTCGGCCAGGGCGACGCCTTCACCTGGGAGTTCGTCGACGGGGTGCCGGAGGGCGCGCCGGTGACCGGCAAGCTCGACGGGCCGCGCGGCGGCGTCGGCGCCCGCGGCGACAACGTGGGCCTCTACACCTCCATCGCGGCCGACCCTGAGGGCAACCTCCACGTCACCTACCGCGACGAGACGAACAAGGACCTCAAGTACGCCTTCGGCGAGGCCGCCGGGCAGGGCTGGAGCTGGAGCGTCTTCACGATCGACGCCGTGGGCGACACGGGGCTCTGGAGCGCGCTCTCCATCGGGCCGGACGGCTTCCCTGCGCTGGCCTACATGGCCCGCGCCGTGCCCGTCGATGACCCCGCTCGCCCGGTGGCCCTGAGCGCCCTGCGCTGGGCGCAGGCCGCCAGCGCGAGGCCCGCTGACCAGGGCTGGGCGATCTCCGATCTTGACACCCAGGAGATCGCCTTCGCCTGCGGGGGCGGCTGCCCGACGGGCCAGAAGTGCCGCGCAGACACCAACACCTGCGAGCGCACCCTGGCTGGCTCGCGCTGCGACGACGCCTGCAACGCCGAGCAAGCCTGCTTCGAGGGCGGCTGCGTCGACATCCTCGAACAACCCACGATCGTCTCGCTGCCCGAGGGGACGGGGCTCTTCGCCCGCGTGGCGCGCTTCTCCAACGGCGATCCCGCCGTGGTCTACTACAACCGCAGCGGCGCGGACCTGATGTTCACCCGCCAGCAGGGCGGCGTCTGGCGCCCCCCCGTGGTCCTCGACGGCCGCGACGGCCAGGGCAATGACACCACCGACGCGGGGACCTTCTGCGACATCGCCATCGACGGCTCGGACAGGGTCCACATCGCCTACGTCGACGCCGTCACCGACGACCTGCGCTACATCGACCTGGAGCGGGGCGTCAGCGAGCTGGTCGACGACGGCGTGCGCGTCCTTGACGCCGGCGTCTCCGTCCACCTCGTCGGCGACGCCGCCTCCTTGCTCATCGACGGGCAGGGCAACGTCCGCATCGCCTACCAGGACGCCACCTCCCACCTCCTGATGCTCGCCCGCCGCATGGGCAACACCTGGCAGGTCCTGCGCGTCGCCGGCGGTGACGCCCCCTACACGGGCTCCTTCGGCTTCTACAACCAGCAGATCATCGCCGCCGGCCAGCCCCTCACCCTGACCTACCGCTACCAGCGCCAGACCTCCCCCCCCCAGAACGGCCTGACGGTCCACCGCTTCTAGAGCGCCACCTTATCACGCTGAAACCGGATTTGAGAGATTAATGCGTGATCTTGGGGTGCCGGTATGATGCAGTAATAAGGCTTGAGCCAGATGCGGGGAAACTCGCACGTCCGGTTCTCAGGGGGAAGGGGGGCGTAAGGCCCCTTACCTGCCCGACCTTGTCGCTCCAGAATTCTAAAGAGGCGAGCTAGGCCCTGTGCCAATCTCGCTTCTTTGTCTCGGCAGGCAGCTCAGGGGACCCAGACAACTCATTCGCAGTCCTCAGGGCAGTGCCAATACTCTTCGTAGTCAACTGGGGGGTCTCCGGAGAGACAAAGGCCATCCCCACAGATGGGCAGGCAGCCCCAGAACCGCCACCAGCAGTCTGGCGAGCAGCCATTGGGGTAGTAGGAGCCGCAGGCTGTCCCTTCCGGACAGACATTGCCACACTCGCCGCAGTTGTCGTCGCTGGTGCGCACTCCGCAGGGGCTATCGGGGCACTCGGAGGGGCTGTTGTGGCATCCATCCAACCCAGAAGGGTTGGGACAACATGGATCCGCGTCGTTGCTGTCTGGCGGAGTGGGCCTTGTGCTGATCGCACACCCTTCGTGATCCACGAACTCTGGGATGAAACACATCTCAATGGGTTCTATGTTGTAGGCGCCGTCGTTATCGCAGTCCCGATAGAGACGCCTTGTGCCCCCGCAGCGCATGCAGACCGCTGTCCATAATCCCGTCCGGCATCCCTGCCGCTCAGGGCAGTCTTCGTCGGTGGTGCACCCGACGCAATCCTCGTGCACACAGACGTCCTCTGGTCCATCACATACACCATCGCAGCGCGAGGGCTCCTCAGACGGTGGTTCATCGCTCTGGGGGATATCTTCCAGGGAGGTGGCGTCTTGAGACGCGTCGATGTCGTGAGGTACAACAGCCCCTCCTACGGAGATAAAGGGCGCTGAGGCAGGTTCAGGAGTCAATAGGGTGTCTTCAACCTGCGTGTCGCCAGTGTCTTGTACTTCGTTGGGCTCTGAGGAGTTCTCTTCCTCTGGAAGAACACAAGACCAGAGCATCGCGCTCAACAGGATGACGGCGCTTGTCTTCGATACAGCCGACGTGTGCATGTTGGTCTCCCATACCTTGCCCCTTTCTTGAACTCCCATCGGCACGGCGTCCATGAGACTGAAATGTTGCGGCCTCCAGATTCGTTGAGAGTGGCTTTGTCAGCCTCGAGGCTCTCGATCTATAGGACCCTGAAAACGAGACAGGGTGCCAAGGTGGAAGTCGTCCATCAGACGCTGGGCCAGGTCAGGGTTGGTCAACTCGGGCTCCTGTTCGAGACAGGCTTTGAGGGTCTCGATATGGGGGGGGTCGAAGAGCTTCTGATTGCTTCTGCCGCCAGCGTGCGGCTTTGGGGTGAGGTGACCCTTGAGCTCTCGGAGCCACTTGTAGAGCGTCTGAGGATGGATCTCGAAGTGCTCGGCGATCTCCTTTTGGGACCCCTGACCACGCTGGTAGGCGTTGACCGCTCGTCGGCGAAGATCCAGACTGAGGCTTGTGGGCGTCGGGCTTGCTCCTGGTTGTATCCCATCCACCCACGCCATCCTTCACGAAGAAGCCCGTCACAACAATATGGTTCTCATGACGGTCCAAGGCCCCTGGGCCCGCGCTCAGACCTCACCCGGCTCGGGCCTGATCCCGATCAGAGGCGACGATCATGCGACGACATCCCGCTCCCCTGGCCCTGACCCTCCTGGCTCTCTGGGCCTGCTCCGATTCCGATCCGCAGCCTCGCCTCTTCGCCGGCAATGCCTGCCCCGAGGACGCCGGCATGCTCTGCCCCGGCGCCGGGGGCGGCGCTGGCGGCGCCCAGGAAGAACCGGAGCCAGAACCCGAGCCCGAGGACGCCGGTCGGGACGAGGACGCCGATCAGGACGCCGATCAGGACGCCGGCCAGGCCAGCTACTCCTTCGGCGCTGGGCTCACCCTCGTCGACGGCGAGCGCCGCGTCGTCATCTCCAACTGCCCCTCTGGCGCCCGCTGCGCCTCGGCGCCCTTCACGATCACCAACGAAGGTGAGGGCCCGGGCTTGATCGTCGTGAGCGCCTCCCCGGCGCTGGGCACCCTCGATCCCGCCTGCGACCAGATACTCGCCCCGGACCAGTCCTGCACCAACACCTTGAGCTTCCAGCGCCCCACCTCCCCCGCCACCGTCCAGTGTCTCGGCAGGCTGCTGTTGAGCGCCCCAGTCTCGGGGCAGGACACCATCGCCGTGTGCGTCGAGACGACCTTCGGGGAGTGCCTGTCCGCCAACTGCCCTTGATCGTTGAGCATTCATGATTTCCGGTTGACGCGGTCCTGAACCCCGCTCAGGCGGATTGAGCTCTGCCGTGCCGCCGCGTTGCAGAAAAGTTCAAATGTTCAGATGGATGCTTGTGCAGTGCTGTGCGATGGGCTATATATGTCCAGTGGTTGTTGGACGGCAACAGGAGAAAGACCATGATGATCGCGCAGGCTCAGCCCTTTGTAATGCTCGCCCCCGCTCGCCATGATCGCGCCGAGTGCCCTGTCTGCGGCTCCGCCGGGCTGTCCCATGGCGGCGCCCTCTGCCCTCACGAGGCCGAGCCCTGGCACGAGGAGGCCGAGGCCCTGGCCTTCGAGATCCGCCACACGGCCAGCCCGAGGCTCTCGACGATGTTGAGCCTCGATCTCGAAGAGCTCGTCGCCCGCAACCTCGATCGCGCCCACTGAGACAGAGATGACGGTCACGTCGGGATCGGCACTCCACCCCCTGTCCCGCGCACTCCACCCCCTGTCCCCCTCACTCCACCCCCTGTCCCCCTCCTCGCTCCGCAAGGAGGGGGAACGCTCGTATTACGGGATGGGTGGTTCGGGGGTGGGCTCGTTGGG
>SYOX01000017.1 GCA_005804885.1 Pseudomonadota bacterium | reverse complement strand
GGGCAGGCGGACGCTGGCGGTGATCACGTCGCCGTCGATCTTGGGGAAGAAGCTGAACTGGATGCGGCCGCCGGCCACGAGGCCGATCGTGGCGATCAGGATCGCGAGGCTCGCTGCGATGGTCGCGTAGCGCCACCGGACGGCCAGCGCGACGACGGGCTGGAAGCGGATCTCGATGAAGTCCTCCAGGCCCTTGCTGATCCGGGCCTGGTTGCGGTTGATGAAGCCCATGGGGCCTGTGGTGGCCTCGACGGCGTTGTGGCCGAGGTGGGCCGGCAGGATGAAGAGCGACTCGAAGAGCGAGATCAGCAGCACCGAGACGACGATGGCGGGGATGACGGAGAAGATCTTGCCCATCGCGCCGGGGACGAAGAACATCGGCATGAAGGCGGCCACCGTCGTCAGGATCGAGAAGGTCACCGGCACGACGACCTCCTTGGAGCCGGCGATGGCGGCGTCCAGGAAGGAGGCGCCCTGCTGCCTGAGCGTGTAGACGTTCTCGCCGACGACGATCGCGTCGTCGACGACCATCCCGAGCGTGACGATGAAGGCGAAGAGCGAGATCATGTTGATCGACACGTTCATCATCGGCATGAAGAGCATTGCGCCGAGGAAGGAGATCGGGATGCCCATCGTCACCCAGAAGGCCAGCCGGAACTGCAGAAAGAGCCCGAGCGAGACGAAGACCAGGATGAGCCCGAGGAAGGCGTTCTTGAGCAGCAGGTTGATCCGGTCGCGGTAGATCTCGGAGCGATCCGACCAGATGGCGAAGGAGACGCCCGGCGGCAAGCTGGCCTCATTCTGGGCCAGATAGCCCTTGACGGCGTCGGCCACCGAGATCGGGGTCTGGTCGCCGACGCGAAAAATCCGCAGGCGGATGGCCCTCTTAGCGTTGAAGTAGGTCTCGGCGTCGTTGTCCTGGAAGCCGTCCTTGACCTTGGCCACGTCCGCCAGGCGCAGCTCGGTCCCGTCGGGCGCGCTCAGGATGCGGACGTCCTGGAACTGGAGCCCCCCGCGCCGCCGCTCGTCGGTGCGCAGAAGCACCTCGCCGCCAGCGGTCTTGAGCCCGCCGCCGCCGAGCTCGACCGAGGCCAGCCGGATGCGGCCGGCGATCTGCTCCAGCGTCAGGCCGTGCGCCCGGAGCTCCTGCTGCGGGACCTCGACGCCGATCTCCAGCGGGCGCGTGCCGGCCAGCTCCACCTGCGTGACGCCGGGATCTTGCAGGAGGCCGTCGCGGTGGCGCTCGGCCAGCGCCCGGAGGGTCTTCTCGTCCAGATCGCCGTAGAGCATCAGGGAGATGACCTCGTTGCGGTTGTTGACCAGGCTGACGATCGGCCGCTCGGCGTCGGCCGGGAAGGAGGAGATGCGGTCGACGGCGTTCTTGATGTCGGCCAGCGCCTTGTCGGAATCGGTGCCCAGCAGCAGCTCCACCGTCACCGCGCCGACATTGCCGCGCGCGGTGGAGGTGACGCGCTTGACGCCGTCGATGCCGCGCACGGCCTCCTCGACGGCCAGCACGACGCCCTGCTCGACCTCGTCGGGGGTCGCGCCAGGGAAGGGCACCTGGACGTTGATGATGTCCAGTTCGAACTCGGGGAAGACCTCCTGCTTGATGCGCTGGGACATCACCAGCCCGCCGACGATCAGCACCGCCATCAGGAGGTTGGCCGCCACCGGGTTCTGCGCCATCCAGGCGACGGCGCCCCTGGCCCCCTTGGGGTCGCCCTCGGCCGCGCTCAAGGCCTGGCCTCCTCAGGAGCCGGCGCGCTCTCGGTCCGCACCGCCATGCCCTTGACCGGCGCGTCCAGGCGGCTCGTGATCACCCGCTCGCCCACGGCGACGCCCTTGACCACGACCGTGTCGGTCTGACGCCAGATCACCTCGACCTGCCGGATGTCCAGCACCCCGTCCTTGTCGGCGACGAAGACGCGATCATCCTCTCGCAGCGCCTCCCTGGGGATCGACGCCCCCTGGCCGATGGGGCGCCCCTCGATGGACACGTTGACGAAGGCCCCCAGCAACAAGGGCAGGCCGGGCCGCTCGGCCTTGAGCCCGAGCGGATCGTCGACGGCGATGAGGATCCGCGCCATCCGACCCACCGGATCGACGTCCCCAAGCAGCCTCACCACCCGACCCTCCCGCACCATCGAGGCCTCCCCGGCGCTCTGGATCACGCTCGCCTTCGACCCCGGCGCGCCCTCGGTGGGCAACACCACCCACCCGAGCTGCTCGACGGGGATGTTGACCTGGACGTGGAAGCGATCCGTGTCCACCAGCGTCGCCACGCGGCTCGCCGGGCCGACGACCTGCCCGACGTCGACGCCCTCCTGCATCACCAGCGCGTTGAAGGGCGCCTCGATCGACGTGCGCGACAGGCTCAACTGCAAGAGCGTCAGCCCGCTGGTGGCCGCCGAGAGCCCAGCGCGGGCGTTCCGCTCGTGAGGCTGGCGCAGCGCCAGCGTCCGGCCCTCCTCGTCTGTCGGGACGCTGTCGCCGATCAACTCCCACTCCCGCTCGGCGATCTTGCGGCGGCTGCGCTCCACCTCGATGTTGAAGCGCGCCTGCTCGACCTGCGCCGACTGCTGCTGCACCCGAAGCTGGTAGTCCCGAGGGTCGATCCTCAAGAGCACCTCGCCTGCAGCCAGTCGACCCCCCGCGACGAGGTTCGGGTGGATCGCCACGACCTGCCCGCTGACCTCCGGCAATATCGTGACCTCCCTGGCCGACACCACCGCGCCCTGTCCCCGCACCAACGCCGACTCGCCGACCTCCTCCGCCACGACGAAATCGACCAGCGGCGCCTTGATCTCTGAGGCCGCCCGCGCCGCCTGGGGCTTGGACTTGACGAGGACGACCAGGGCCACCACCCCAAGAAAGACCAATATCGGCGGCAGGATGTACTTCATGACGGTCTTCATGGCGAAGACTCCTCTTGCGCTCTGGCGGGCGCGCTCAGCTCGGCGGTCCAGTCCCCCCCGAGCGCCCTGTGAAGTTGAATGCGGAGCGAGACGATCTGGCGCCGGGCGCCCAGCTGGCTCTGCTCGATCTGCTGAACCCGCTGCAAGGTCGACAACACCGGCAGGTAGTCCGTCAAGCCCTGCACGTAGCGCCGCCGCGCCTCGTCGAGGGTCACCCGGGCCACCTCCAGCTGCTCGGCGTTCAAGGCCAGGAACTCCCGCTGGTGGCGCTCGGCCACCAGCGCGTCCTGCACCTCCCGGAAGGCCTGCAGAGTGGCCTTGAGCAAGAAGCCGACGCGCTCGTCGAGCGCCGCCTTCTGCCGCTCGACCTCGGCGGCCCGGCGGCCGCCGTCCAGCAGCGGCATCGCGAGGCTGCTGGCCACGCTCCAGACCCACTGGTCGATCAGGTCGCCGAGGTTGTCGGCCTGGAGCCCCGTCGTGGCCGTCAGCCGGATCGAGGGGTAGCGGTCCGCGATCGCCGCGGCCACCCGACGATCCTGCGAGGCCGCCCTGGCCTGGGCCGACCTCAGATCCGGGCGCCGCTTGAGCAGCTCGGAGGGCAAGCCCGCAGCCGGCGACGCCGACGTCTCTGGCAAGGTCCGCCGGTCCGCCGTCTTGAGCGCCCCGGCCGGCACCCCGAGCAGGACCGCCAGCTGGTGCTCCTGCGCCGACAGCCGAGACTGGATCAGCGGCCGCTGGGCGCGGGTCGCCAGCACCTGCTGCCGCTGCTGGTAGACGTCCAGCGCGCTGGTCTGGCCCTGCGCAAAGCGCAGCTCCGTCAACTCCAGGAACTGCGCGTTGGTCTTGATCTGGGCGTCGAGCAGGTCAAGCTGCGCGCGCTGCTCGACGACCCCGAACCAGGTGTCGGCGACCTGCGCGGCGACCGTCATCGCCAGCGCCTCCAGATCCTCCCGGGAGGCCATCGCGTCGATCTGAGCCGCGTCGTCCAGCGCCTCAAGCCGACCCCACAGGTCCACCTCGTAGCTGGCCGCCCCGTTGATCGCGAAGGCGTTGGCGTGGGCCGGCGCCCCATCAAAGCCCACCGCCCGGCGGCGGCTCGCGCTCAGATCCGCGCTGATCTGCGGCCACTGCACCGACCCCTGCTGCTCGGCCAGCCTCGCGAACTGCTCCAGCCTCGCCCAGGACTGCACCATGTCGAGGTTGTCCTCAAGCGCCTGCTCGACAAGCGCGTCAAGCTGGGGATCGCCGAAGGATCGCCACCACCGGGACACGTCGACCGCCCCGGCCTGCGACCCCGGCTCGACGGCGAAGACCCCAGGCAGGCTCGCCTCCGAGGGCGGCCGCGTCGCCTCGTCGTGGGCACAGCCGACACCCCCACACAGGAGCGCCGTCGCCAGACCCCACACCCTCAAGGACGCTCCAGAACGCATCCGACCTCACCCCTCTCCAAGCACGCCCCCTGCCACACATCCAGGCGGGAACTCGACCGCTGGGGTTCGAGTCCCCTCCCAAGATGATGCTTCGGCCGCCCTGGTTCAAAAGTTCAACCCCCTCTCTCGAAGGGTTGAGGGCCCCAGAGACCACAGCCGGGGGGAGAATGGAAGGGGAGGAGGCGCGCTCAACAAGCCTCCTTGCGGCGCTCCTGCTCCAGGCGCGAGAGGGTGTAGAGCCCGTCTTCAGTCTTGATGACCGCGCCGCGCTCCACGAGCGCGTCCAGCGGGGCCGCCAGCCGCTTGATCGTCAACTCGGACTGGCCCGCCAGATCGTGGCGCAGGCAAGGGCGCCCTATTGTCTGGAGCGTGTCCAGGATCTTCTCGCTCACTCCATCCATGATTCACCTCTCTTCTTCAACGTCCTTGTTCGGGATCCCGCACTTCAATATCTGTGGATATGTTGCGCGTGTCAAGCGTTCAGTGCATCATGTCCTCCAGAGCGAAGATCAAGGGCCTCGCCGTCGGCGTCCGTGGATGGTCTTTGCGCTTTTGTGCCGATGGTGGCAGGGTGCGAGCGTTGAGGGAGGGGGAGGGATGTCCACGGGCCGCAATCCAGTGTCAACGATCTTCGTCGGGGCTGTCTTGCTCCTGCTGATCGCGCGGGCCTGCCAGTCTGCGCCAGAGCCGGGCGTGGTTGAGGGCGAGGGTCAGGCGATCGAGCCGGCGCAGGTCGAGGGCGCGGGCCAGGAGCGCGCCCCTTCGGAGGCGCAGGCCCCGGTCGCGGAGGGCCTGCGCTGGCAAGTCGTGGAGGAGGGGCTGGAGGTGGCGGCGTGGGAGCCGGCGGTGGGGGTCAAGGCCCACGTCGTGCGCGTGTCGCTGGAGCGGTGGTCGTTGCGCTCGCTGGTGGCCGAGCGGCTCGACGAGGGCTTTGAGGAAGGACAGGAGGGTCCGGCGTGGACGGCGCGGCGCTTCGTGGAGGAGACGGGGGCGCGGGCGGCGATCAACGGGGGATTTTTTGATCCGAAGGGCATGGCGATGGGGTTGCGGGTCAGCGGCGGCCGACAGCTCGTGGCCTACCGCAAGGTCGACTGGGGCGTCTACTTCATCCGCGAGGGGCGGCCGAAGCTCGTCCACGCCCGCGATTGGAAGGCCGACCCCCGGGTGGACTTCGCCATCGAGTGCGGGCCGCGCCTCGTGCACGCCGGGGCGCCCTTCAAGCTCAAGCCCAACCTGCACCGCCGCACCGCGATCGGCCACGGCGCCGATGGCCGCGTGGTCCTGCTCGTCACCCTCGATCCCGTCGATCTCAACGATCTGGCCGCCGGGATGGCGCGGCCGACCTCCGAGGGCGGCCTCGGGCTCGTCGAGGCGCTCAACCTCGACGGCGGCCCCTCGACCCAGCTGGAGATCGACGCCGAGGGCGCCTCGCGCTGGAGCCTGCTGGGGTTGACGGGCGTGGCCGACGCCGTGGCCGTCTTCCCCGTCAAGGAGGCTCCCGACAAGCGCCGACGCTCGCCTTGAAGCGGGCGACGATCAGCCAAGACGATCACGACGGGTCGGCGTTGTTGGGTGGACACGTCGATGGCGGCGGGCCGGCGTCGTTGGTGGGCACGTCGATCCCGACGGGTCGGCGTTGTTGGGTGGGCGCATGGTCCTTCCGGCGACCGACGGGTTTGCCGCTGTCGCGGCTGCACCGCGCGGCTACGATCATGCCGACGGCGTCTCGCCCCTCCGGGGCTCCAATTACCGAGCCGCCCCGATGGGGCGGGAGGGGATGGGACAACGGACGGACAACCCCAATTGATCGGTTGTTGTCTGGCGCCTCGGAGCTGCAAACCACCTTGGCCTTCCGATTTCACCGAGACGGGATACGCACTTTAGAGCCCCGGCAGGGGCGAAACAGAGTAGCCGCGGCGTGCAGCCGGACCCGATCAGGGTCCGGCAAACCCGTCGGTCCCCGGAAGGACCGCGTGTCCAACCATCGAAGCCGACCCGTCGCGATCGTCGTGCCCCACGACCGTCGGTCGCCGGAAGGACCGCGTGTCCACCCATCGGAGGCAACCCGTCGGGATCGACCTGTCCCACGACCGTCGGTCTGGAAGGACCGCACGTCCACCCATCGGAGGCTGCCGGAGCCTCATGAATCATTCGGGTCAGGGATTGGTTGGACACAGCGGCTCCAACACTGGGTCCAGACTGCTGCAACTCGAATCGATTTTGAAAGACGATGGAATCCGACTTTTAAAGATCCAGCAAAGACCTTCGGGGTCGCGCATGAACATGTGGGCTTTGACCGGGGGTCGAATGGGCTTGTCGCAAACAAAACTGTCGATATAGCATCCGTCGGATTTCGATAAGACAAATCCTGGGATTGCCTTGCAGTTGGGCCTGTTGCTACATTCTTGATCGCAAGGGTCACCAACGCAGGCATATGTCGCGCATGTGAGTACGATAATGACGACCAGCAGATACCCAGGGTTTGAGGGTGATAATGTTGAGGGTGTTTCGGGCGATTTGGAGTTGTTGCGATGGCTTGATGTTATATGGTGTTCACTCATTGGGACATCTCTTGAGTTCGTGCGGGCAACTGTCATCATCAACAAACGACGCTGGGACGCTTCCCCCAAAAATCCAGCATGTGCCGTCAGGTGCACGCATATAGGATATAAACGATCTCCCATCAATTTCATCACACAAGAATGCAGGGATGAAGCAGTCCGATTTTTCCAGGTATGCATCTCCTTGCATGGGGCCGCAGTTTGGCCTGCCTGAGCAAGTTTCATCACAGACAAATCCGCCGCTTTGGAATTCCTCCAAGTCGCTGACGCACGACATTGAAAATATAAGACCACTCAGTATCAACATCTGTGCCCGGCTCATTTGAGCCTCCTCGATGGTTGCTCGCAGACTGTGGGACTGGATGGACATTTTGAAGACCTCCAGGACTTCCTCCCCATTGTAGGCGCCAAAACCACCAGACTCAACCTTGTCACCGCGTGTGATGCTGCGACAGTTTTTGTCGGCTTGCCTTGACAGGGTCGGTGGCCATCGATATCTTAGACCGGCCGGTCCAACTGGGCGGTCCAACTGGGCGGTCCAACCGATCGGTCCGATGAGTTGGTCCGACCGTCTGGTCAACAGGTCTGGTGGGCAGGCCCAGCCCGACGAAGCCCAGCGCCTGGGTCGGGCGCTTTGTTGGATCGACGGCGGCGGCGCGGCGAGGAGCCTTGTAGATGCCCAGAGCGCGATTTGAGAGGCTGGAGCCTGAGAAGCAGGCGCGGATCCTTGAGGCGGCCACGGAGGAGTTCGCGGCCAGGGGATTCGAGGGGGCCTCGTACAACCAGATCATCGAGAAGGCCGGCGTGAGCAAGGGCGCCATGTACTACTACTTCGACGACAAGATGGACCTGTTCTGTACGGTCGTGAAGCGCGCCTCATCGCATATGACGGAGCTGTGGGGCGCGGCGCTGGATTCGGAGGCGCTGGAGTCGGACTTCTGGGGGACCTTCGAGGACATCGCGCGCAAGCAGGCGGCCTTCGCCTTCGAGCACCCCGAGATGATGGCGCTGGGCAAGAGCTTGATGGAGCTGGACCCGGCGCTGGTCAGGCAGGGCCCGCTGGGGGAGGTGTACGCGCTGACGCGGACCTGGATCGGGCGGATCATGGCGCGGGGTCAGGCGGCCGGGGCGGTGCGCGACGACATCCCGCTGGAGCTGCTCGTGGCGCTCCTTCAGGGGGTCGGCGAGGCTTTTGATCGGTGGTTCGTGGCGCACTTCGAGGAGACAATGTCAGGAGATCCCGAGGCGCTGGTGCAGATGACGGTGGACGTCTTCCGCCGGATCGCCAGCCCTGCGGGTCAGGAGGTGAGGCGATGACGAGGCGAGCATGGTGGGTGGCGGCGCTGGTGGTGTGGGTGGGGCTCTTCGTGGCGGCGCCGGCCTGGGCGCAGGGCGCGGGGGGGGAGCAGGCGCGGGTCAAGGCGCTGCTGGACTCGCTGGACGATCTCTTCCGCTCGACCTCGTCGCGGGTGGTGATGACGATGCGGGTCAAGACCGCCAACTACGAGCGGTCGATGTCGATGGAGAGCTGGTCCAAGGGCAAGGACAGGTCGCTGGTGCGGCTGCTGACGCCGATCAAGGAGAAGGGCACCTCGACGCTGATGTCGGGCAAGGAGATCTACACCTACCTGCCCAAGACGGATCGGACGATCCGGATCTCGTCGGGGATGATGGGGGGGGCCTGGATGGGGAGCCACTTCACCAACGACGACCTGATCAAGTCCTCAAGGCTGGCCGAGGACTACACCTACAAGATCACCTTCGAGGGCAAGCGGGGCGGGCAGGACGTCATCGAGATCACGCTCATCCCCAAGGAGGACGCGGCGGTGACCTGGGGGCGGATCGTCTCGGTGATGCGGGCCGAGGACAAGATGCCGGTGTCGCAGAGCTTCTTCGACGAGGACGGCAAGGAGATGCGCCGGATGATCTTCAGTCAGATCAAGGAGATAGGCGGGCGCAAGATGCCCGCGGTGCTCAGGGTCGAGCCGGTCGACAAGCCCGGCGAGTTCACCGAGGTCATCTACACCGAGGCCGAGTTCGACCTGGACGTGAGCGACGGGATCTTCTCGCTCAACAACCTCAAGCGCAACTGAGCCATGAAGACAGCGACGATCGCGCTGCGGCAGGTGATCCGCAGCCGCAGGCGCACGAGCGTGACCGTCGGGGCGATGGCCTTCGCCGGGGTCATGATGGTCTTCTACGCCTCCCTGGTCGCCGGGCTCCTCTCCTCGATGGAGCGCCACGCCCTGGGGACGGACACGGGGGACATGCAGATCCACGCCGCCGGCTTCCTCGACGACCCGAGCCTCTACACCATGATCGAAGACCCCGCGCCGATCCTGGCCGGGCTCGATCAGCGCGGCTACAAGGCCTCGCCTCGGCTGGTGGGCTTCGGGCTGGTGGCCGCCGGCACCTCCTCTTCCGGCGCGGTGCTGCGCGGCGTCGACGTCGTGCGCCAGCCCAGGACCACTCGCCTGCACGAGACCCTGCGTGAGGGGCAGTGGCTCGACGCCGCCTCGCCTGAGGGCGTGGTGCTGGGCCGAAAGCTCGCCCGGACCCTCGGGGTCTCGCTCGGCGATGAGGTCATCGTGCTCGGCCAGGACGCCATGGGCGCGATGGCCAACGAGCTCTTCAAGGTGCGCGGGATCCTCGGGACGGTCAGCGAGTCGGTCGATCGCGGCGGGGTCTTCATGACCGAGGGGGCCTTCCGCAACCTGATGGTCGTCGAGAAGGGCGTCCACGAGATCGTCGTGATGCGCGCGGACCCCCAGGCCGATCTGGCGCTGGCCACCGCCGAGGTCCGCGCGCTGGCCCAGGGCCAGGAGGTCAAGAACTGGCGCGAGCTGCTGCCGGTGATGGCGACCATGATGGACAGCAGCGACGTGGGCATGTTCTTGATGATCTTCATCACCTACGCGGCCGTCGCCATGGTCATCCTCAACGCCATGCTGATGAGCGTCTTTGAGCGCATCCGCGAGTTCGGGGTCATGAAGGCCATCGGCGTGTCGCCCACCCAGGTGGGGCTCATCATCCTCTTCGAGGCGATCATCCAGGCCGCCGCCGCCTCCATCCTGGCCGTGGCCATCGGCGTGCCGCTCTCGCTCTACTTCGAGCGCCACGGGATCCAGCTCGGATCCTTCATCGACGGGGTGACGGTCGGCGGGGTGTCGATGATACCCGTGTGGCATTGCAGCGTGACGGTCTCGTCGGTGCTCACGCCGGTGTCATTTTTGTTTGTCATTACGCTGGCCGCGGTGCTCTACCCCGCGCTCAAGGCGGCCTTGATCAAGCCGGTCGAGGCGCTTCGCCACCGGTAGCCTTTGCTCGGAGGGGGTTGGTCATGTTGTGGAAGATGGCCTGGCGCAACCTGTGGCGCAACAAGCGCCGCAGCGTCATCACGTGCTTCTCGGTGGCCTTCGGGTTCTTCCTGTCGCTGTCGCTGACCGGCATGGCCGAGGACTCCTACAGGCGCACGGTGGACACGGGCGCGAAGATGGGCCTCGGGCACGTCACCGTCCAGCCCTCGGGCTATCTGGAGAAGCCGGGGCTGGATCGGTGGATCACCGGCGCGGGCGCGACGAGGGCGCTGGCCCAGGCCCAGCCCGAGGTCAAGGGCGCCGTGGTGCGGATCATGGGCCAGGCCATGTTCGGCAATGGCGGCCGCACCAGGGGCGGGCAGTTCATCGCCATCGACCCCGCCCACGAGACGGCGGACTCCAACCTCTTCATCAAGTCCATCGTCGAGGGCGAGCCCCTCGGCTCTGCCGACGAGCGCGGCGGGCTCATCGGCGTCAAGATGGCCGAGCGGCTCCAGGTGGGCCTGGGCAAGAAGGTCGTCTTCATGACCACCGACGCCAAGGGCGAGGTGGTCAGCGACGTGGTCCGGGTCAAGGGGATCTTCAAGACGGGGGTGGCCGAGGTCGACGGCGGCGTGGTCGTGCTGCCGCTGGGCAAGGTCCGCGAGGCGCTCGGCTACGGGCCTGACGACGCCTCGCTGGTGGCCGTCGTGCTCCACGACCAGCGCCACAGCGCGGCGGTGCAGGCTCGCCTCCAGGCCGCCGGCGTCAGCCCCGGCGCCGAGGTGCTGACCTGGAGGGAGACCCAGGCCGATCTGGTCGGCTTCCTGGCCGTCGACCGGGCCACCAACCGGCTCTTTCAGCTCCTCGTCGGGCTCCTGATCGCCGCCGGGGTGCTCAACACCATCTACATGAGCGTCCTGGAGCGCCGCCGCGAGTTCGGCGTCATGCTGGCCGTCGGCATGGGCCCGGGCCGCCTCTTCTGGCTCGTCATCATCGAGTCGATGTTCATCGGCGCGATCGGGGTCGTGGTCGGCGGGCTCGGGACGATCCCCTGGTACCGCTACATGGTCAACACGGGCATCGACATGAGCTCGATGATGGCCGAGGGCATGGACATCGGCGGCATCGTCATCGACCCCGTCATGAGGATGTCCGTGCCGCCGCAGCTGCTCGTCGCCATCACGGCCATCCTCTTTGGCCTGACCATCGCGGCGGGCCTCTTCCCCGCCTGGATCGCCGGCCGGACACCCCCCGTCGAGAGCATCCGGCTCGTGTAAGTCATTGTTTCAATTGAGATTGTGAGGGTATTGAGGATGGAGAACATCATCGAGCTCAAGGGCGCCACCCGGATCTACCGTCAAGGCGCCATCGACGTCGTGGCCGTCGACAGCCTCGACCTGTCGATCGCCAAGGGCGAGTTCACCGTCCTGTCGGGGCCCTCAGGCTCCGGCAAGACCACGGTCCTGAACATGATCGGGATGCTGGACGTCCCCACGCGCGGCCAGGTCTTCTTCGAAGGGCAGGATGTCTCCCGGCTCAACCGCACCGCCCTGTCGAGGCTACGCCGCGATCGCATCGGCTTCATCTTCCAGGCCTACAACCTCATCCCGGTGCTGACCGCCTACGAGAACGCCGAGATGATCATGGCCCTCAAGGGCGATCCCCCCGCGAAGCGGCGCGAGCGCGTCATGGCGCTGCTCGAAGAGGTCGGCCTCAAGGGCCTGGAGTCTCGCCGCCCCGATGAGCTCTCCGGCGGCCAGCAACAGCGCGACGCCATCGCCCGCGCCACGCCCGCCGAGCCCGCCGTCGTGCTCCCCGACGAGCCGACCGCCAACGTCTACTCCGAGACCGCCGCCGCGATCCTCAACCACAT
>SYOX01000119.1 GCA_005804885.1 Pseudomonadota bacterium | reverse complement strand
GGGGACGGGCTCGTCGGGTGGGGCTTGGATGCGCGGGCGGGCTGCGCCCGATGGGCGCAGGCCGGCGGGCGGACGACACCGGTTCGCGGGACCAGATCAGCGCGTCGAAGTGGGCCTGTGGATTGGGGTTTTCACGCCCCTTGTGTCGACCTGGGTCGCGCGCTGGCCTGCGACCGACAGGGCGCAGCCCACCCTGAGTTTCTAGCCCCACCCGACGAGCCCGTCCCCAACGGGGGCGGTGCGAGGAGCGTGGGGCGATACGCCGTCGGCACGATCGTGGCGTGGGATGCGGTGGCGTCGCGGGCCTTGGAACCTTTACTGAGCAAAACTCCCTTGCCTTGTTTGCCGAGGTCGGCGCGGTTGACATCAACGTGGCCGACCTCACGTTGTGGACCCCGTGAGCGCAGGGATCTGGGGCGCCATCTTCTGGACAGCGCGGAGATCTGGCGTGTGGCCCCGCGAGCGCAGGGGTCTGCGGAGTGGGTCTATTGTTTATGTTGCGTCCTTTGGCCCCGCGAGCCCGAGGTGGAGTGTCATGTCCTGGTCATTTACGAGCTATGAGCGCGTCGCCGAGTCGATGCTCAAGTGGTCCCCCACGCAGGCCGAGCGCCGCCTGCTGGGCCGCCTGAGGTGGTCCGTCACCGAGAAGATCCACGGCGCCAACTTCTGCTTCATCCTCGACGTCGACCCTGCCCATGAGGGTGGTGTTGGCGTCGATGAGGGGAGCGAGTGGATCCGCTGCGCGCGGCGCAAGGCCTTGCTGGGGGAGGGCGAGGACTTCTTCGGGCATCGGGCGCTGGTGCCGATCCTGGCGGGTCGGCTGCGGGCGCTGCGCGACGCGGTGATCGGGGAGGAGCCGGAGGTGGTGAGGGTGTTCGTGTACGGCGAGCTTTTTGGGGGAGGCTACCCGCACCCGGAGGTGTCGCCGGTGCCGGGGGTTCAGCCGGTCCAGACCGGCGTCTGGTATGCGCCTGGGGTGCATTTCTGCGCCTTCGACGTGGCGGTCGAGGGCGAGGAAGGGGACTCGTCGCACCGCTACCTCGACTTCGAGGTTGCTCTGGATCTCTTTGCCCGGGTTGATCTTTTTTGCGTCAAGCCGCGCTTCGTGGGCAGCCTGGAGGAGGCGCTTGAGCAGCCGGTGGCCTTTGAGACGGCGATCCCGGCGGCGCTGGGGTTGCCCTCGCTCGGGCTGGAGAACCTGGCCGAGGGGGTGGTGATCAAGCCCATGCGGACGGTGGTGCTCGACGGCGCCGGGGGTCAGAGTCGACCCTTGATCAAGGTGAAGATCCCGCAGTTCGCCGAGGACGAGCGGTACAGCCAGGCGAAGCCCTGGGAGCGGACCGTGGTGGAGGGCGATCCTTTGGCGGTGCTGGAGTGGGAGGGGTTGGCGCGGATCAACCCCAACCGGGTCGCCAGCGCGCTGTCGAAGATCGGGCGTCTTGATCCGAGCGCGCCGGAGGCCGTCGAGGTCGTCAGCCGCGAGGTCCTGGCGGATGTCCTTGACGCATTGCGCGATGATCACGGCGAGGCGTCGGCGAGGGTGGCGGGCGAGGATCGTCGCTTGCTGGTGTCGGTGTTGATGGACGCCGTGGAGGTCGAGGTTCGCCGGGCGCTGGGTGTTCGGGGCGAGGGCGTCTGAGCGAGTCCACTTCGCTTTACTCCCCCTCCTGTCCTCCCCCGAGGGGCACTGCCTCCGCTTCGCAAGGGGGAGGGACGCTCGCGGTTGGGACACGGTGGATCGGCGAGTCGACTTCGATGACGCACACGGAGAGATCGGGGAGTCGACTTCGATGGTGCGATCCGCACGTTGACGGTCCACCCGGGCTTGCGCCCGGGCCTACATTTTGTCCCGGGACGCCCCTGCGGGGCTGGCCAGGGGCCTTCAACAATCGAGGGTCAGACCCTCTCAGGACCGCGCGATGTCTGCCTCCAAGCCCCTGAACATCTCATCTGAGATCAACACGGGTGACACGCCCCACGCACGCTGACGGCCCGTCGCCAGCCCCGCCGGATGGCGGGGCGACCCAGGACAAAACCCAAGGCCCGGGCGCAAGCCCGGGTGGACCGTCAACGTGCGGATCGCACCAACGAAGTCGACTCGCCGATCTCTCCTTGCCCGTCAACGAAGTCGACTCGCCGATCCGTCGTGTCCCAACCGCGAGCGTCCCTCCCTCTTGCGAAGCGAGGGGGAGGACAGGAGGGGGAGTGGACCGTCAACGTGCAGATCACATCAACGAAGTCGACTCGCCGATCTCGACGTGTGCGTCATCGAAGTCGAGTTCAGTGGAGGGTGTTGCCCTCGTCGTTGCGTGGCAGATCGATGTTGTCGGGGAGGTCGCTGGTGGGCTCCATCCAGATCATGGAGCGCTCCCATTGCTCGTTGGGGATGGCGGTGCCGTCGTGGAGGACGCGCCAGGGCTTGGGGGCGGCGTGGTCGCGGGTCAGGCCGAGGCCGGGCAGCGGGTGGGCGTCGAGGTGCTCATCGAGGCTCTCCTCCTGGGCCATGAGGGCGAGCCGCGCGCGTTTTTGAGCGCGCTTGCGGCGCCAGGCGAGGACGAAGACGAAGCCGCCGAGGAACCAGACGAGCGAGGAGCCTGTCAGCAGGGGGATCCAGGTGTAGGCGAGGTTGAGGCGCTGGCGCCAGTCGGCCTCGGCGCGCGAGAAGCTCTCCTGGTAGGCCAGGGCGTAGGCGGCTTCGAAGTCGTGGCCCTCGTGCATCCTGGCGATGAGGGGGGCGAGGGCGTCCTGGCCGCGCTCCTCGGTGAGATGGAGGACGAAGTGGTAGCTCTGGGCGTAGGCCAGCTCGACGTCGGGGCCGTCGGCGGGGAAGCCCTTGTGGAGGTGGTGCAGGGGGATGATGCGGTCGCGCAGCCCGGCCTGCATCAGGACGGCGCCGCGCTCCAGGGTCCACTCGCCGGCCTGCATGATGGCGAAGCCCTCGTGGAGCCAGCGAGGGATCTTGCCCTTGTGGCCGCCGGGTGAGGAGCGGACCTCGTCGCCGTCGATGTGGAGGGTGCTGTCGCCGACGGCGCGGTCGAGCGCCATGTGCGCCAGCTCGTGGATGAAGGTCGGCTCCAGGGCCACCCACTGGCCGGTCGAGGTGCGACCCCACTTGATGATGATCGTCGACTCGGCGGGGATCGCGAGCCCGATGGCCCAGGCGGGTGCGCGGCCCGGGAGGCCGCGGCGCGTGAAGTAGTCGTTGAGGTCCGGGAGGAAGAGGACGCGGATGGGGGCGCCCTCGATCATGCCGAGCGAGGACCAGATCCGGTCGCGGTGGGCCTCGGCGCTGTCGAGGGTGTTCTGCATCCCGATCTCGGCGTCGGGGACGGCCCAGGCGTTGAAGTGGGCGGTCCGGTTCGAGACGAGGCCGTCGAGGTCCATGGGGGCAAAGCCGTGCGGATCGAGCGCGTCCTTCGATGGCGTCGCGGCCCCTTCGAGGGCTTCTCCGGCGCTTGCGTGGGAGGTCGCCCCGAGGATCGCCGTCGCGAGCAAGATGGACAGGAGGCGAGCAAGGGTGAAGGGCATGGGTCCTCGCGGGCATGGGGCCGGCGCCCCGCCGACCAACTTCTCAAAGGTGAGCGCAAAGGCCAGAAGGTCAAAGGGGGCGGTTGATCGCGGCGCGGCGTGGGCCTATGCTCGCGCCAGGATAAGGGCCTCAGGAGGTGAAGTGAGCATATTTCTCGATGCGGCGAGAGGGGTGGACACGGCCAGAGCGCCGATCTGGTTGATGCGGCAGGCCGGTCGGCACCTGCCCGAGTACATGGCCTTGAAGAAGAAGCACTCCTTCTGGGAGATGTGCCGCGAGCCCGAGATCGCGGTGGAGGTGACCATGCAGCCGGTGAGGCGCTATGGCATGGACGCGGCGGTGATGTTCAGCGACATCATGACCCCGCTGGAGTCCATGGGCGTCGACATCGACTTCAAGCCTGGCCCCGTGATCGCGGCGCCGATCCGCTCGATGGCGGCCGTCGAGCAGCTCAGGGTCCCGGAGAAGGGCGAGATCGCGCCCTACGTGGGGGCGCTGCTCAGGGGGCTGCGCGAGGTCTGCCCGGTGCCGGTGATCGGCTTCGGTGGGGCGCCGCTGACGCTGGCGACCTACCTCGTCGAGGGGAGCGGGAGCAAGGAGTACGCGCTCTTTCGCCAGTTCCTGCGCGCCGAGCCGGAGGCCTCGCACGCCTTGCTCGACAAGCTGACCGAGGTCTCCATCCGCTACCTCCAGATGCAGATCGAGTCCGGCGCCCAGGCCGTCCAGCTCTTTGACTCCTGGGCTGGCCTGCACGGCCAGGACACCTACGAGGTCTTCGGGGCGCCCTACGCGGCCCGCGTGCTGGCCGCCCTTGAGGGGATGGCGCCGCGCGTCTACCTGGCGGTGGGCGCGTGCCACCTCATCCCCCAGATCGCGGCGCTGCCCTTTGAGGTCTTCAGCGCCGACTGGCGCCAGCCCCTCGATCAGGTCCGCGCGATGCTGCCGGGCAAGGTCCTGCAGGGCAACCTCGATCCGGCGGTGCTGCTGGCGCCCCCCGCGGTCATGGAGGCCGAGGCGCTCAAGGTGCTGCGTCAGGGCCTCGGCGGCGCGCACATCTTCAACCTGGGCCACGGGATCATGCGCGAGGCGGATCCCGACAACGTCGCCCGGCTCGTGGCGCTCGTGAAGGGCTTTGACCGACACCAGGGTTGACGATGGGCGCAAGGAGCGTCACCGTCATCGGCGGCGGGATCAGCGGGCTGACGGCGGCCTTCCGCGCTCTGGAGCGCGATCCCGGCGTCGAGCTGGTGTTGCTGGAGGCCGGTGACGTGGCCGGCGGCACCGCCCGCAGCGACACGGTGGACGGCTACACGGTCGACTGGGGGCCCAACGGCTTCTTGACCAACGTGCCCCAGACTCTGGATCTGGCGGCCGCCGTGGGCCTCGGCGACCGCTTGCAGGCCGCTTCGGCCGCCGTCAACAGGCGCTACCTGCTGAAGGAAGGCGCGCTGGAGGCGCTGCCGGGATCGCCGCTGGCCTTCGCCCGGACGGGGCTGCTGCCGCTGTCGGCCAAGGCCCGCGTCCTGGGCGAGCCCTTCGCCTCGCCGCGCGACGCCGAGATCGACGAGACGGTCTTTGAGTTCGCCGAGCGGCGCCTCGGGCGGCGCTTCGCCGAGTCCTTTATCGCCCCGATGGTCATGGGGATCACGGCCGGGGATGCGCGCGAGATCAGCTTCGACGCGCTCTTCCCCCGGATGCGGGCCATGGAGGTCGAGCACGGCAGCCTCGTGCGGGCGATGTTCGCCCGGATGCGCGAGGCCAGGGCGCGAAAGGGCGCCTCCGACGGCCCCGCGGGGCCCTTCGGGCGCCTGACGAGCTTCGGGGCAGGCGGCATGCAGGCGCTCTGCGACGCGATCGCGGGCCGCCTCGGCGCTCGCGTCCGACTCGGGGCGCGCGCCTCGACCCTGGAGCGTCGCGGCGATCGCTGGATCGTCGGCGTCGAGGGCGGCGAGGTCGTCGAGGCCGAGGGGATCATCCTGGCGACGCCGGCGCAGGTCAGCGCGGGCCTCGTCGAGCCCCATGCGCCCGAGGCCGCGGCGTTGATGCGATCCATCCCCTACGTCGGGGTCCGGGTGCTGGGGCTGGGCTACGACCTCAAGGGGGTGTC
Source organism: Pseudomonadota bacterium (assembly GCA_005804885.1). GTDB lineage: Bacteria > Myxococcota_A > Bradymonadia > Bradymonadales > SYOX01. The sequence continues at coordinate 17,179 of SYOX01000119.1, read as the reverse complement.
CAGGTCCTTGGATGGATTCGGCTTTCTTGCGCCGCCGGGCAATGGCGCGAGGCTGCTCGGGTGCGTGTGGACCTCCTCGATCTTCCCCGACCAGGCGCCCCAGGGCAAGGCGCTGCTGCGGATCATCGCCGGGGGCGCCTTCGACCCCGAGATCGTGGACATGGACGACGACGAGGCGCTCGGCGCCGTCCGGGCCGACCTGTCGCGGATCATGGGCCTGGAGGCGAGCCCGGAGATGGTCCGCCAGATCCGCTGGGCGCGCGCGATCCCTCAGTACACACGGGGCCACCTCGATCGCGTCCGGCAGATCGAGGGTCTGCTGGGCGAGCTGCCGCAGATCGCCCTGACTGGCAATGCCTTCCACGGCGTCTCGCTCAACGACTGCGTCAAGGACGGCGGCCGCGCCGCCGCGAGCCTGCTGGACGCCTGATCTCCTGCCGCCTTTCCTGACGCGCCGACCCCGTGGGCCAGATCATGGGCTTGAGGGGGGGGTCGATCTCGCGTCGATCGAAGCGCCGCCGAGGTGGACGCGGGGCCTTGATGCCTGGGGAGGGATGATTACTCTCGCCGCCCTTCATCCCAATCATCGAGGACAGCGCATGGCCCGTATCGTCGTGGAGGAGCTGGTCAAGACCTACAGGATCGCGGCGCGCAAGCCGGGCTTGTGGGGGGCGCTGACGGGGCTGGTCAAGCGCGAGCATCGGGAGGTGCGGGCGCTGGACGGCGTGTCCTTTGCCATCGAGGCGGGGGAGCTGGTCGGGTGCATCGGCCCGACCGGCGCGGGCAAGAGCACGACGATCAAGGTCCTGTCGGGGATCCTGGTGCCGGACAGCGGGCGGTGCGAGGTCTGGGGGCGGGTGCCGTGGGCGGATCGGGTGTCGCACGTCGCGCGCATCGGGGTGGTCTTCGGGCAGCGCACCCAGCTCTGGTGGGATCTGCCGGTGGTGGAGTCCTTCGAACTGCTGCGGGACATCTACTCGGTGGAGCCGTCGCGCTTCGCCGAGGCGCTCGCCGAGCTGGTGGCGCTGCTGGATCTGGGGCCGCTGCTGGACGTGCCGGTGAGGCAGCTGAGCCTGGGGCAGCGGATGCGCTGCGATCTGGCCGCCGCGCTGCTCCACGGCCCGGAGTTGATCTTCCTCGATGAGCCGACGATCGGGCTGGACGCGACCTCGAAGCTGGCGGTCCGGGACTTCATCCTTCGGCTCAACCGGGAGCGGGGGGTGACGGTGATCCTGACGACGCACGACATGGACGACGTCGAGGCGCTCTGCGAGCGGGTGATGGTGATCGGCGCCGGGCGGATCCTCTCCGACGGGACGCTGGGGGAGCTGCGCCGCCGCGCGGGGCAGCAGCGGCGGCTCGTCGTCGAGCTGGAGGCGGCCGCCGAGGTCGATCTGGAGGGCGCGCAGGTGGTCTCGGTCAAGGGTCCAGTGGTGGAGCTGTCCTTTGATCCCAGGGTGATCTCGACCGCGGCGCTGATCGAGGGGGTGATGGCGCGGCACGGGGTGCGGGACTTGACGGTGAAGGACGCGCCGATCGACGCGATCATCGCGCGGCTCTACGCCGCCAACGCGGGGGAGGCGGGGCCGTGAGGGCCTACAGGGCGATTTTCAGCGCGCGCTTCAGAGTGCTCCTGCAGTATCGGCTGGCGGCGGCGGCGGGCTTCGGGACGCAGCTCTTCTGGGGGCTGATCAAGGTGATGATCTTCGAGGCATTTTATGAGGCGGCCACCAAGGGGCCGATGCCGATGCGCTTCGAGGAGGTGGTGGCCTACGTGTGGCTCGGTCAGGCGACGCTGGCGGCGCTGCCGTGGAACGTGGATCGGGAGCTGGCGGCGATGATCCGGGGCGGCGGGGTGCTCTATGAGCTGCTGCGGCCGGTGGATCTGTACAACCAGTGGTTCTGCCGGACGCTGGCGCTGCGGACGGCGCCGACGCTGATGCGGGCGGCGCCGATGTTCGTCACGGCCACGGCGATCCTGCCGCTGCTCGGGGCCGAGCGCTGGGCGCTGGCGACGCCCACGCCGGCGGCGCTGGCGGGCTGGGTGGCGGTGATGCTCGGGGCGATCGTGCTTGGGGTGGCGATGACGACGATCTGGAACATCTCGATGATGTGGACGCTCTCGTCGGAGGGGGCCACGCACCTGGCGCCGGCGCTGGTGACGATCTTCTCGGGGATGGTGATCCCGCTGCCGCTCTTCCCCGACTGGGCGCAGGGGGCGCTGCGGCTGTCGCCCTTCGCGGGGCTCCTTGATCTGCCGGCGCGGGTCTTCATCGGGCACATCGCGCCGCAGGATGTCGGCGGCGTGCTCCTCCAGCAGCTCGGGTGGGCCTTCGTGCTGGTGGTGGTGGGCCGGTGGATGTTGAGGCGCGGGGTGAGGCAGCTGGTGGTGCAGGGAGGGTAGGGTGGGGTCGTTGCGCTTGCTGGTCAGGATGCTGGGCTTGTCGCTCCGGGGGCAGCTCCAGTATCGAGCCTCGGTGGCGATGCAGACCGTCGGCCACCTGCTGGTGACGGGGATCGAGGGCGTGGGCCTGTGGGCGCTCTTTGAGCGCTTCGGGGCGATCCGGGGCTGGGGTCTGGCGCAGGTGGCGGTCTTCTACGGGGTGATCAACATGTCCTTCGCGCTCTCGGACGCCGCGGCCAGGGGCTTTGATCGCTTCGGGGACACGATCCGGCTCGGGGAGTTCGACAGGGTGCTCTTGAGGCCGCGCGCGTCGGCCTTGCTGGTGGCGGGGCAGGAGCTGACGATCAAGCGTGCGGGGCGCTTCCTGCAGGGGGCGGTGGTGCTGGCGCTGGCCTGGCGGTCGCTGGGGCTTGGGGTGGAGGGGTGGAGGCTGGCCTTGCTGGCCTGGAGCATGGCGGGGACGGTGTCGCTCTTCTACGGGCTGGTGGTGGTCCAGGCGACGTTGAGCTTCTGGACGACCCAGTCGCTGGAGCTGATGAACACGCTGACCTACGGGGGCGTGGAGACCGCGCAGTACCCGATGTCCATCTACAAGCCCTGGTTCAGGCGCTTCTTCACCGTCGCGGTGCCGCTGACCTGCGTGAGCTACTTCCCGTTGGTGTTGTTGATGGGGGCGGTCGATCCGCTGGGCTCCCCGGCCTGGGTCCAGGCGACTGCGCCCGGAGCCGGGGTGATCTTCCTGGGCGCGGCGCTGGCCTTCTGGCGCTTCGGGGTCGGGCACTACCAGTCGACCGGGAGCTGATCGCCGCCGACCTGAAGCCTTGTGCAGGGCGTCAAGTTTTTCGGGGGGGTGAGGCTCTGGAAGCCTTGACAGGGCGGCGGGATGGGTGCCACCTTCAAGCTGAAGGAGTCATCGGCGATCGCCTTGAGGCCAAGGACAGGACCTCCACTCGCTGTGCTTCCATCTCCTATAGAACGTTGTTTTTCTTCAGGAAAACGGCGTCGACACCCAGTTGGACGAGGACAAGGAGGTCATCGTGGAGCTGTCGGGCAATCCAGATCTTTCTGCCGCTGATCCCCAGCAATTTCTTTCAGACGACGAGGCGATTCTTGACGTCGTAGAGCCCAACGGGTCTCGGGCTGCGGCAGGGGAGGCGCGCGTGGCGACGCTGACGCGCGACGGGGTGGTGGTCAAGGAGGGCAAGCGCTCGCTCTATGAGGATGGCCCCTCGGTGGCGCGCCGCTTCATCCAGGAGATGGGCGATGACGTCGAGGCCTCGCCGCAAGGTCCAGACACGCCGGGTCGCTTGACGGCGGCGGGCGAGGCGATGGAGCTGGTGCTGGACGACCGGGCGGAGTCGGAGTCCTTCTACAGGCGGGCGCTGCGGGCGGACGGCCGGAGCTCGCAGGCGCATGAGTCGCTGCGGCGGCTGCATCGTGCGGCGGGCAACTGGCGGGTGGTGGCGCAGCTGCTCGATCAGGAGATCGCGCAGACGCTCGACGAGGCCCGGCGGGCGCAGCTGACGCTGGCGATGGAGATGCTGGTGCGGACGCGGCCAGAGGCCGCGCAGGGGCCGCGCTGGGCCGAGCCGGTCTTCGACGACGGGCTGCCCTCGGTCTACAAGCGCGTGCAGGTGATGCTGGACGCGAGCCGGGCGCTGGCGGACAGGAAGGTGGAGGGGGCGCTGGCGATCCGTGCGCGGCTGGTCGCGCCGAGGCCGGAGGGCGAGTCGGCGGCGACGGGGCAGGAGTGGTCCTGGAGCGAGGCGAACCTGCGGCGGCTGCTCTTGCGCGACACGCGCAAGGCGCTGGACCTGATGCTGGGCCTCTTTGACGCCGGTCAGCGCGAGCCGGAGCTGCTCGGGGCGCTGGTGGAGCTGCTCTCGGAGCATCGGGAGTGGGACAGGCTGCGCAGGGTGCTGGCGCTGGTGGTCGACGGAGAGGGGGCGCGGCCGGAGCAGTTCGAGGCGCTGGCGAGCTTGCTGGAGGTGCGCTTCCGGGACATGGTCGGCGCGGCCGGGGTGCTGGAGCGCGGGGTGGAGCGCTTCCCGAGGGACATGAGCCTGGCGCGGCGCCTCGTCGAGGTGCTGCGGCTGGTGGACCGGGGGGACAAGGGGCAGTCGCTCATCGACGCGCTGGGCAACCTCGTGGACGTGTCGCCGCTGCCCGAGGACAGGGCGGAGCTGCTCGGGCAGATGGGCCGCCTCTTCGAGGACGAGCAGGGCAACACGTCGGCGGCCATCGAGGTGCTGCACGAGGCGCTGTCGATCTGCCCCCAGCACGGGCCGACGCTCAGGGCGCTCGGGCGCGTCTACCAGCGCCAGAACAACTGGTATGGGCTGGCGGATCTGTACGAGAAGGAGCTCGCGGCGCCGGCGCCCCTGCCGGACGCCTGGCGCCGGCACTTTCAGGTGGCCGAGATCTACGAGGAGCGGCTGGAGCAGCCGGGCGCGGCGCTTCGACACTACAGAGCGGCGCTGGCGGTCAAGCCGACCTTCCAGCCGGCGCTCCAGGCCGTCGTTCGGCTCTACACCGACGAGGGCGACTGGGAGGAGCTTGCCGATCTGCTCGTGGAGGTGTCCGACCGCCTCACCAGCCGCCGCCGCCAGGTCCACCTGCTGGAGCAGGCCGTCCGGATCTGCGAGGACCGGCTGGAGGACGACCTGCGGCTCCGTCGCATCCTGGAGCGGCTCGCCGGCCTGGATCCTGAGTCGCCGCGGGCGATTGCGGCGCTGACCCGGCTCTACAAGCGCACGCGGGAGTGGGAGAAGCTCATCGCGCTGCACCTGAGGGAGGCCGGCTTCGTCGAGGATCTGGAGGAGACCGCGACCCTCTTCTGGCAGTGCGGCAAGGTGGCCGAGGAGCACCTCAACGACACGCGCCGCGCCGAGGAGTACTACCGGCAGGCGCTTCAGACGGTCCCGGACTTCCTGCCCTCGCTGGAGTCTCTGTGCCGGCTGCTGGCGCGCGACGGCCGCTACGAGCAGATCTTCGAGATCTCCAGGGCCGAGCTGGACGCGATCGAGGATCTCAGGGTCAAGGCGCGCCGGATGGAGGCGATGTCGGAGCTGCTGGAGCTGCGGCTGGACAGGCGCTCGGCGGCGATCGAGCTCGTCGAGGCGATGCACGAGACCTGCCCGGACGAGCCGGCGCCGGTGCGGCGCCTCATCGGGCTCTACAGCGAGCAGGCCAAGTGGGATCTGGTGGCGGAGCTGCTGGAGCGGCTGGCCAACATGCTCGACGATCGGATCACGGCCTCGGAGGCCTGGTGCGCGCTGGGCGAGGTGCGCGAGCGCAAGCTGGCCGACGAGATCGGGGCGCTGGACGCCTTTGGCGAGTGCCTGTCGAGGGTGCCTGACCACCCGCACGCGCTGCGCGGGGCGATGCGCTGCGGCGGAGCGGACGAGCGCTCCCTGTCGCGGATCATGGGCCAGGTGGACAAGAGCGCCAAGGAGGCCACCAGCCGTCAGCTCGCCCGGCGCCAGCTCGCCCGGGTGGCGGAGCAGAGCTCGGGCAACCCGGCGGCGGCCATCGAGATTCGCCAGGCGGCGCTCTCCGAGAGCTTCAACGATCGAGAGGCCCGCGACATGCTGGAGGCGGCCTTCGCCTGGACGCGCAACATGCCGGGGCTGGCCGGGCTGTGGGCGGCGGCGGGGCGGAGCGTGGACGAGGGGCTGCTGGGGCTGCTGAGCGCCAGCGCCGGGATCAACGCCGCAGGCCTCGTCGGCGCCTTCCTGGCGCGCTGGGGCAAGGGCCTGGAGGTCGCGCTGCTGGACGAGGGCAACCGGGGCCTGTGGAACACGGCCCTGGGCGAGCTGTCGCGCAGCGGCCTGGACGTCCTGGCCGACCCCAACCAGCTCTCGGCCGATCTGTGGGCCAGGATGCCCGACGCGACGCGGCGACGCTGCGCCCTCGCGCTGCTCATGGAGGCCGGCGGCCCCGGCCTGTCGCGCGCCGCCCTGGATCGGGGCGCGACCGTCGACCCGGCCTCGCTCAGGCTGCGGGCGCTGCTGGCGACCGGCGAGCAGGACGCCTACGCCGTGGCCACCCGGGCCGAGATCCGGGGGCTTGCCGCCCCGGAGGTGCGCGTGCGGCGCCTCCTGGAGCTCTCCAGGGCCGAAGGGATCGATCCCCGCGACTGCCTGGAGGCCGCGATCCGCGAGCAGTGCCACGCCACCCCGGTTCAGGAGGCCCTCTACGATCGCCTCAAGGAGGCCGGCCACGACGACCTCCTGCGCATGGCGCTGGAGGCCCACCTCGCCGTCGAGGACCTGCCGCCGCGCCGCCGCAGCCACCTGGCCTTCAGCCTCGGCCAGACCCTGGAGCGCCTCGCCGCAGACCCGGACGCGTGCTTCGAAGCCTACCGGGCCAGCTTCCAGGCCAGCCAGGACCGCACCGAGGCGCTGATCTGCATGGCCCGCCTCGCCCGGCAGCGCGCCGACCAGTGGGAGGCCATCCGCTGTCTGGAGGCCTTCATGGCCCGCTCCGGCGATCGGGAGCTGCGCATCGCGGCCGGCCTGGATCTGTCGGATCTCTACCTCGGCGAGGTGGAACCACCTGAATTTGCTCCGGATTACGATCCCTATGCGGGTCCGGTGCGCTACGACGGGGGCCACTTCGGGCGCAAGGCCATCGACCTGCTCACGGCGCTGCGCGAGGAGTCTCGCGGCACCGAGCAGGAGGCGCTCTGCCTGCGGCGGCTCGCCCACGGGCAGGCTCAGATCGGCTCGCCCTTCAAGGCCGTGGAGCTCTTCCAGGAGATCCTGGCCGCCGAGTTCAACGCCGCCCAGGCCGACGAGGCGCTCGCGCTGGCCGAGCTCTACAGCGGCCCCCTGAGCGACCTCCAGAGCGCCGATCAGGTCCTGACCATCCTCTTTGAGTCCTGCCCGGGCCGCGAGGACGTCCTGGAGCGCCTCCTGGACGTCTCGCGGCGCCAGAAGACCCTCGACGCCACCTGCCAGCTCGTCGAGCGCATGGCCCGCATGGCCGCCCCGGAGCTGCTCGCGGCTCCCCGGCGGCGCCAGCTCCTGCAGCGCGCGGCGCAGATCTACGACGCCGAGGTGGGCCGCCACCGCAAGGCCGCCGCGATCTGGGGCGAGCTCTCCGACGGCGCCGGGGAGCCCGGCGAGGAGCGGCGGCTGCGGGTGCGCCAGGCCCAGGCGCTCTCGCACGTGCAGGGCGAGGAGCGCAAGTGCAGAGAGCTGATGCTCAAGCTCCAGCTCGAGGATCCCTTTGACCGCGCGCCCTACGAGGGCCTGGAGATCCTCTACAAGGACACGGACGACTTCACGCGCCTGCGGGTCATCCAGCAGGTCAGGCTCGTGCTGGACGCCGACCGCGCCAGCAGGACCGATGGCGGCGAGCGCCGCAAGACGCACCCGAGCCGCCCCTTCAGCGCGGAGATGCTCCAGACCAACCTCCTGCCCGAGGGCCTGCGCGACGGCGTGCTGGAGACGCTCAGAGCGCTGGAGCCGCTGGCGATCAAGCTCTGGGGGGACGCGCTGCCGACCCTCGACGCGCTCGGCGGCAAGCGCTGGAGGACCTCGGATTACGAGCAAGTGCGGGACTTTGCGACGCTCTCGTGCGAGTGCTTCGAGATGCCCCGTATCAAGCTCTACCTCGGCGACAGCGGCCCGGGCGCCCCTCAGGTCTTCACCCACAGCGGCCCCTCGCTCTGGTTCCACCGGGGCATGTTCGAGGAGGTCGGCGTCGAGGTCAGCCGCTACCTGTGCGGCTACGCGGCGGGGCTGGCCTGGAGCGGGGTCGCCTCGCTGGTGCACCTCGACGGGCGAGATCTGTGGCACCTGCTGGAGGCGGTCCTGGTCAAGCAGACCGCCTCGGGCATGACCGAGATCACCGATCCCCGGTCGATGGAGCTGGTCGAGGCCGTCGGCGGCGCCTTCAACCGCTCGCTGCGTCGCAAGATCGCCGACGCCGCCTTGCCGCACCTCGGCGTGCTGCGCAATGCCCACTGCGAGGCCTGGCCGTCGATGATCAGGACGCTGGCCGTCCGCTCGGGGCTGGTGCTCTCGGGTCAGATCTCGGCGGCGATGCAGGCGATCCTGCGCAGCCGGGAATGGCGAGGCCACCTGCACGACGACGACACCCAGGCGCGGCTTCGCAAGCTGCCCGAGGCCGCCGATCTGTTGCGCTTCTCGCTCAGCGACGACTACCTGGAGCTGCGCTTCGGGTGCGGCCTTGACTCCCAGCCCAGGCGTTGATCCAGGCGCCGGGATCGCGCTTGCGATCCCGCCCCGCCCGTGCTTTATTGCGCGGCGTTGACGGCATGGAGCAGCGGTCGCAGTGAAGACGGGCGGGGCCGAACTCATCCTTGAAGACGGCGTCATCGACGGCCGTCGCGCGGCGCGGATCGTCCGCCAGGGCGTCGAGGCTCAGGTCGAGGCGCTCAAGGACGAGGGCGTCCACCCTCGCGTCGTCTTCCTGCGCGTCGGGGACGACCCCGCCAGCGAGGTCTACGTCAACGCCAAGGCGCGGGCCTGCGGGTGGGTCGGGATACGATCAGACCACGTCAGCCTGCCGGCCGGCACCTCGGCGACCGAGATGGCCGAGGTCATCCAGGCGCTCAACGACGACGACGACGTCGACGCGATCCTCATCCAGCTGCCGCTGCCGGCCCCGCTCGATCCGATGGTCCTCAACCTCATCGATCCGAACAAGGACGTCGACGGCTTCCACCCGATGAACCTCGGCGCGCTGATGGCCGGCCGAGGGCCGCTGGAGCCCTGCACGCCGGCCGGGGTGATCAGGCTGTTGATGCTGCTCGGGATCGAGGACCTCAAGGGCAAGGAGGCCGTGGTCGTCGGCCGCTCGGTGATCGTGGGCAGGCCCATGGCGGTGATGCTCCACCGCGCCCACGCCACCGTGACCTCGTGCCACCGCCACACCCGCGATCTGCGGGAGCACGTCGGCAGAGCCGACGTCCTGGTCGTCGCCACCGGGGTCAACGGGCTCATCCGCGGGGACTGGATCAAGCCGGGGGCGCTGGTCTTTGACGTCGGCATCACGCTCTGCGAGGACGGGGTCCTTCGCGGCGATGTCTGTTTTGAGGAGGCGCTGGGGCGGGCGGCGGGCGTCACCCCGGTGCCCGGCGGGGTCGGCCCGATGACCATCGCCCAGCTCCTGGACAACACGGTGCGCTGCGCGCGGATCCGCCGGGGGCTCGATCCATCCGGCCTCGTCCGCGCATGAACAAAGGAGGAGAGATGGTCGAAGATGTCGTGCGCTTGCCGCTCCATGATCGCCACGCCGCCGCAGGGGCTCGTTTCGTGCCCTTCGCCGGCCACGAGATGCCCATCAGCTACACCCGGATCATCGAGGAGCACCACGCCGTGCGGCGCCAGGTGGGCCTCTTTGACGTCAGCCACATGGGGGAGATCCGGGTGGTCGGCCCCAGGGCGGTCGAGGTGGTCAACGGCTTGATATCACATGACATTCGGACCACGGCCTGCGGCCAGGCGCGCTACGCGGTGATGTGTCACCCGGACGGGGGCATCGTCGACGATCTGATCGCCTACAAGATCAGCGACGAGGAGATCTTCATCTGCGTCAACGCGTCGAACAAGGCCAAGGACTTCGCCTTCATGAAGGCGCACGCGACCGAGGGCGCCGAGCTCATCGACGAGTCTGCCGCCTGGGCGCAGCTCGCGCTCCAGGGTCCGAAGGCCGAGGCCGTGCTGTCCCGGGTCACCGAGATCGATCTGTCCCAGATGGGCTACTACCACTTCGCCCAGGGCGCCGTGGCCGGCGTCGGCTGTCTGGTGGCGCGGACCGGCTACACGGGCGAGGACGGCTTCGAGGTCTACATCCCGGTCGGCGGCGCGGAGGCGGTCTTTGACGCGATCGTCGCCGCTGGGGCACCGGACGGGCTGGCGCTCTGCGGCCTGGGGTGCCGGGATACGCTGAGGCTGGAGGCGCGCCTTGCGCTCTACGGCCAGGATCTCTCGGACGACATCAACCCCTTCGAGGCGGGGCTGGCCTGGGTGGTCAAGCTCGACAAGCCCGAGGACTTTGTCGGGCGCGCCGCGCTGGAGCGGATCAAGGCCGAGGGCGTCAAGCGGCGCTTGAGGGGCTTCATCCTGAAGGAGAAGGGCGTGCCGAGGGCCCATTGCCCGATCATGGCCGGGGAGGAGCAGGTCGGGGAGCTGACCAGCGGGACCTGGTCGCCGACGCTTGAGGTCGGCATCGGGCTGGGCTACGTGGACGTGTCGCAGAGCGACGCGCGAGAGCTTGACGTGTCGATCCGGGATCGACGAATCGCGGCTGAGGTGACCCTCAAGCCCTTCTACAAGAGGCCCTGAGGGCAGGATACAGGAGAGAAAAAGATGAGCACACCAAAGGACTTGCGCTTCACCGACAGCCACGAGTGGGTGCGCGACAACGGGGACGGCACCGTCACGATCGGGATCACGGATTACGCCCAGGCGCAGCTCGGCGATGTCGTCTTCTGGGACGGCCCGAAGAAGGGCGCGGCGCTGTCCAGGGGCAAGGCGGTCGGGACGGTCGAGTCGGTCAAGGCGGTCTCGGACGTCTACACGCCGCTCAGCGGCGAGGTCGTCGAGAGCAACCCTGGCCTCGACGGCGCGCCTGACGCTGTCAACTCCGATCCCTACGGCGAGGGTTGGATGGTCCGGCTGCGGCCCTCCGATCCCGGCGAGCTTGAGGGGCTGATGGATGGGAGCGCCTACGAGGCGTACCTCGGCGGCCTCGGCTGATACGGAACCACGCTCAAGCCACTTCCATGTTGGGCCAACAGGATGCCCAGGATGAAAGTGGTTCAAACGTGGCTCCGCATGATACGAGGAGGCTGACAGAGAGGCGCCCGGCGGCGCTTCGTGCGACCTGAAAAGAAGGCGCCCCTGGGAAGGGGGCGCCTTTTTTGGCGTCCGGTCTTGTCGATGAGGGGGGGGCGGGTACCCGGGCAGATGCCGTCGACGCAGGATGAGGGGGGTCAGGGGCCCTGGCAGATGCCGCCGATGCAGAGCTGACCTTCGGGGCACTGGGTGGCGCATCCGCCGCAGTGGTCGGGATCGGTCTGGAGGTTTGCGCAGGCGCCGCCCACCGCGCCGTCGCGCCCGAAGCAGCAGGCGGTGGCAGTCTGGGGGCAGATGTTGCCGCACCGTCCGCAGTTGAGTGGGTCATCGAGGGGGTTGCCCTCGTCGGGGGTGCCGTCGCAGTTGTCGTCGACGCCGTCGCACTGGGCGTCGTTGTTGGGTGGTACGGGGGTGTTGGTGACGCACTGGGGGAAGTCGCCGCCGTTGCACTGATACTGGCCAGCGCGGCAGGCGCCCAGGAGCTCCTCGACGATGCAGTCCGTTCCGATGATCCGGATGTCGGTGGGCTCGTCGGGGGAGAAGTCGATGTCTCCGAGGTCGCCATCGCAGTCGTTGTCGGCGCCGATGTCGTCGCAGGACTCGGGGATGGCGCCGGGCAGGATGTTGGCGATGCAAGCCAGGGAGTCGTCGGGCTGGCATCGGAAGGTGCCGGGCCCGCAGATGCTGACGTTCTCGGCCACGGTGCAGACGGAGTTCAGGACGGTGCGCTGGTTGGGTGGGGCGTTGATGCGCCCGATGTCGTCGCGGGTGCCGTTGCAGTCGTCGTCAGCGCCGATGTTGTCGCAGGTCTCCTCGACGGGGCCGATGGCGCCTATGCAGTCGTCGAAGCGGTTGTCGACGCAGGTCTTGAGGCCCTCGCGGCAGAGGCCAACGCCGATGGTCCTGGGGTCGTCGAAGGGGTAGCAGGCCTCGGTCTGGCCGTCGAGGCAGTCGCAGTCCTCGTCGATGAGGCCATCGCAGTCCTGGTCGATGTCGTCGCAGCGCAGGTCCTGGTTGTTCTCGACGATGGGCTCGGTGGCGCCCTGGCATCCCTGGGCAAAGGTGCGGGTGTCGGAGAGGCACTCCAGGGAGCCGGCGAGGCAGAAGTTGATCGCGCCGGCCAGCTGGGGATCGTTGTTGACGTCGGTGCCGGCTCGCTGGAGGAAGCAGGGGACGTTGACCTCGGGTTCGTCGATGTCGCCGTCGCAGTCGTTGTCCAGGCCGTCGCAGAGCTTGTCGTCGGCCTCCGCGATGGAGGCGAAGCGCGCGCGGCCGCCGACGCAGCGGCCCTTGAGGTCGAGGCCGTCGCGGCAGAAGGACTCGTCCTCGACGAAGGAGGGGCCGTAGCTCTCGTTGGTGCAATCGCGCAGGGTGCCATTGCGACAGGTCTTCCGGGCGCCCTCGCAGACGCCCTGCTGGAGGGGGCACGGATCCAGGGCTTCTTCGTCGAGGTCGTCGATGGCGTTGTTGCAGTCGTTGTCCTTATTGTCGCACTTCTCGGGATTGCCGGGGAAGCGGTCGAGGTCATCGTCGTCGCAGTCGTCGGTGACCTCGCAGTTGATGGAGTCGTCGGGGTCGTTGTGGCCGTCGCCGTCGCGGTCGACGCACAGGACCGCCTCGGGCTCGGGCTCGGGCTCAGGTTCGGGCTCGGGTTCGGGCTCGGGCTCCTGGGGATTGGGGTCGGTGCTGCAGAACCCGGCGAGGCAGATCCTGCCGTCCTCGCAGTCCTCGTCGACCTCGCACTGGAGCGGCTCAAGGGGCGAGGGGTCGAAGAGGCAGCCCGGCGCGATCCCTGAGAGGAGGAGCGCGCCGAGGAGGGCGGTTCCCAGGTTGCGGGATCGGGGAGCCAGCTTGTTGGAGTTCGCCATGGTGGGTGTGATCCGCCTCTGGAAGGTCAGAAGGAGCCGCCGACCGAAGCGCCGACGCCATCGGGCGTCAGGAAGGGGGCGATGTAGCCGACGGCAGGGGCCTCTTCGCCGCCTTCCATGAAGTAGAGCACGGCGCCCGCGCCGACAGCGACGGCGCCGACGGTGTAGAAGACGAACTGGAGGGCCTGGAGCTGGTCGCCGCTCTTGAGGGCGCTGTTGGCCTCGCTGGAGGGGACGGGGTCGAGCTCGGCGAGGCGCTCGACCTCGGCGTTCTCGGCGTTGACCAGGACGGAGAAGATCGCGCCGGTGATCAGCGAGGCGCCGCCGACGCCGAAGGCGATGTAGCTGCCGGTGTGGCTGGGGCCCTCATTGCCGCCGACGATGGGGCCGACGCTGTTGGCGCCAGGATCGAGGGTGATGCTCTCGGGCTTGTCGTGCAGGACGACGACGGTCTGGGTGGTCTCGTCCTCGCCCTTCTGGGCCGTGACGGTGTGCTCGCCGAGCTTGAGGCCGGTGAGCTTGACGGGGCCGTTGGAGGTGTTGCCGACCTCGGCGCCGTCGAAGATGATGGTGGTGGCCGGCTCGGTCGAGGCGATCGTCAGCTCCCCGGTGAAGGGGTAGAAGATCTGCTGGATCTCGCCGATGGCCATCTGCAGGAGCATCTCCTTCTCGGCGGATTCGAAGGACTTCTGGATGGGCTGGTCGAGGATCTCGTTGCCGAGCTGGGCGTCAAAGAGGTGCAATTCCAGGTAGATGCCGCGCTCGTTGCCCCACACCTTGCCGTGCAGGATGACCTCGGCGCTGAAGCTCTCGGCCAGCATCTGGAGGCACTCCGAGGAGGACTCGGCGCAGCCGACCGCGAAGAGCATGTCCTCCATGGAGTTGTCGACCGGGTCGAGCGACACGTAGCCCTGGGCGCCGCTGGCGGACTGGTGGGCGCGCTTCATCAAGGTGCTGAAGAAGAGATCGTCGATGTTGTCGCGCTCGAAGGGCACCACCAGGATGGGCCGCCCCTGCGCGTCTGCCTGCTGCGGCGCGGCCACGACGGCGATCGCCATCAGACAGGCCGCCGCCACCAACGCCCGACCCACCGAGCGCCCCACTGTCGACCAAGATCCTCGTCTCATGCCAACTCCAATCGCCCGGCGTTGCCTTCCGATGCGGTGGCCGATCAATACCATTGGATTGTCCTTTGCCAACGCTCCTTGCCACCCTAGCAGCGGGTCTATATCGTGTCAACGCGCATCGGCCAGCGCCGACTGCGACGTCACCCACGGCCCCGGCGAGCCCTCGACCCGGCAACAATGATACAACTCGATCACCTCTCCAAGGCCTTCGGCGGCCAGACCCTCTTCAAAGACATCACCTGGCGCATCAACCCCGGCGAGCGCGTCGGCCTCGTCGGAACCAACGGCGCCGGCAAGACCACACTGTGCCGCATCCTCGCAGGGGTCGAGGCCGCCGACGACGGACGCATCGTCCTGCCCAACGGCTACCGCATCGGCTACCTGCCCCAGGAGGTCATCCTCGAAGGCGAGCACTCCCTCATGGAGGTCGTCCTGGAGGGCAAGAAGGAGGTCATCGACCTCGAAGGTCGCCTGCGCGACCTCACCCTGCGCATGGCCGAGGCCAGCGGCGCCGACCTGGAGCGCCTCAACGCCGATTACGGCGCCGCCGAGCAGCGCTTCGTCGCCCTCGACGGCTACGCCCTGCGCGCACGCGCCCGCACCATCCTCGCCGGCATGGGCTTTGACCCCGACGAGGCCGACCGCTCCATCCACACCTTCAGCGGCGGCTGGCAGATGCGCGCCCTGCTGTGCAAGCTCCTGCTCCAGTCCCCCGACCTCCTGCTCATGGACGAGCCCACCAACCACCTCGATCTGCCCTCCCTGGAGTGGCTCGAAGGCTTCCTGCGCTCCTACCCCGGCAGCGTCGTCATCATCAGCCACGACCGCTACTTCCTCAACCGCATGGTCACCCGTGTCGCCGACATGGCACACCAGACCCTCATCCTCTACAAGGGCAACTACGACGACTTCCTCGACGAGCGCGCCGCACGCGCCGAGCTCCTCTCCAAGCAAGCCGACAAGCAACGCAAGGAGATCGAGCACATGGAGGACTTCGTCCGACGCTTCAAGGCCAAGGCCACCAAGGCCCGCCAGGCCCAGAGCCGCGTCAAGGCCCTGGCCCGCATGGAGCGCATCGAAGCCCCTCGCGACAACACCCGCTCCGTCGGCTTCCGCTTCCCCCAACCCCCTCGCTCCGGCCAGGAGGTCCTGCGCCTGGACAACATCGGCAAGAAATACGGCGACTTGATCATCTACGAGGGCATGAAGTTCCGCGTCGAGCGCGGTGAGCGCGTCGCCCTCGTCGGCCCCAACGGCGCCGGCAAGTCCACCCTCCTGAAGATCCTGGCCGACTCCACGCCCTTCACCGGCGAGCGCCTGCCCGGCTACAACGTCTCCATCGGCTTCTTCGCACAGCACCAGGTCGAGTCCCTCGACCTCGAAGCCACCGCCCTCGAAGAGATGGAGCGCAAGGCCAGCCCCGACGTCATCCACCAGGTCCGCGGCATCCTCGGCGCCTTCCTCTTCTCCGGCGACACCGTCAACAAGAAGGTCTCCGTCCTCTCCGGCGGCGAAAAGAGCCGGCTCGCCCTGGCCAAGATGCTCCTGGAGACCAACAACCTCCTCCTCCTCGAAGAGCCCACCAACCACCTCTACATCCAAAGCCGCGAGGTCCTCGAAGACGCCCTGGCCGAATTCCAGGGCACCCTCATCTTCATCTCCCACGACCGCCACTTCATCAACAACCTCGCCACGCGCGTCGTCCACGTCGAGCACGGCGCCCTCTACGACTACCCCGGCGACTACGAGTACTACACCTGGAAGCGCAAGCAGGACCTCGTCGACGCCGCCGAAGCCGCCACGACCCTCGCCGACGCCCCCGAGGATCCCCTCGAAGACCACACCGCCGAAGGCAAGAAGGCCCGCAAGCGCCGCGAGGCCGAGCTCCGACGCCTCAAGGCCGACGCCATGGGCGACCTCAAGAACCGTCTCGACAAGACCGAGGCCGAGATCGCCGCCGCCGAAGCCGAAAAAGGGAAGCTCCAGGCCCTCATGGCCGACCCCGCCCTCTACGAAAAAGGCGGCGCCGAGGTCCAGCGTGTCACCCTCCGCGACCGCGCCCTCGGCGACCTCCTCGAAGCCCTCTACGCCCGCTGGGAGCAGCTCGCCGCCGAGGTCGAGGCCGTCGAAGCCCAGTTCGTCGAGTAACCCACACCCCAAGGTGGAAAAGGAGAGCCCGTGGCGTCGACTCCGATGACGGGCACGTCGTTTCACTCCACCCCCTGTCCCCCTCCCGCACACTCCACCCCCTGTCCCCCTCCCGCACACTCCACCCCCTGTCCCCCTCCTCGTTCCACAAGGAGGGGGAACTCTTGAATTACGGGCAAGGAGAGATCCTCGAGTCGACTTCGTTGGCGGGCACAAGACCCCGTCGGGAACAAGACCCCGTCGGGAACAATCGAGAGCGGCGAGTCGACTTCGATGGTGGGGTCCGCACGTTGACGGTCCACACGGGCTTGCGCCCGGGTCTTGGGTTTTGTCCCGAGTCGCCCCGCCCACAGGCGGGGCTGGCGACGGGGCGTCAGCGTGCGTGGGGCGTGTCCATCGTGTTGATCTCACAGGAGAAGTTCAGGGGCAGGGAGGCAGACATCGAGCGGTCTTGAGAGGGTCTGTCCCCTGAAGGTTGGCGGCCCTTCGCCAGCCCCAAAGGGGCGTCCCTGGACAAATTGTAGGCCCGGGCGCAAGCCCGGGTGGAACGTCAACGTGCAGATCGCATCAACGAAGTCGACTCCCCGATCTCGACGTGCCCGTCATCGAAGTCGACCCGCCGATCCCCCTTGCCCGAACCGCGAGCGTCCCTCCCCCTTGCGTAGCTGTCTCTTGGTCACATCTCATCGGAGCCCGTCGTGGTGGGGGTTGTTGTTGTTGAGAGGTTGTTGGGAGGATGATTGTTCTGTGTCACGGCCAGTGCCATCTGGTAAGCGTCAACACGGTCAAGCAGTCGATCCC
>SYOX01000118.1 GCA_005804885.1 Pseudomonadota bacterium | reverse complement strand
GCGCGGTGGCCACCGCGCAGCAGGCCGGGCGGGTCGAGCGGCCTGGGGTGGGGCTGCGGGAGGAGGCGGCGGGGCGAGCGCCGCAGCCGCCGAGGCGAGAGTGGGACATGGAGGCGCCGGCGCGGCCGCGCCGGGGTGGGGCGGCGGAGCCGGGCGCTGAGCCGGAGGACGAGGTGGGCGAGACCTCGGATCGCTTCAGCATGCTGGAGCTGGACTGATGGCGCAGGATGAGATCGAGGTCGGGCAGCGCGGCGCGGAGGCGGCCTTCTTGAGGGGCGTGGGGTACGCGCGGATCAAGCAGTGGCAGCAGGCGATCAGGGCCCTGAGCGCGGCGCTGGAGGAGGACAGGGGGCACGTCGAGGCGCACCTTGAGCTGGCGCGCTGTCAGGCCCAGGTGGGCCAGACGCGCGAGGCGGTCCGGCTGATCGACAGGGCGCTGGGCCTGCCCCGGCTCGACGATGGGATGCGGGTGAGGTTGCTGGGCTTGCTGGGCCGGGTGAGCGTCCAGGGCGGGGATTACGCCAGGGCGTCCGAGGCCTTCGAAGAGGTCATGGAGATCACCGGCGGGGCGGGCGGGCCGATCCTCAACCAGCTCGGGCAGGTGATGTGCAAGTCGGGCAACTTCGAGCGCGGCTTTGCGCTCTTCGCCCGGGCGATGCGCCAAAAATAGACCGCCGAAGTCCTGTTCGCGAATTGTGAGAGCGGCCTTGCAAGGGGGATCGGGTTTGGGTTACAAGGGTAGCGGTAGGCACTTCAAGTAGTTCAAGAGGCGTGAGGCTGACCGCGTGATGGTGGCGGTCGTCGGAGCAAGAGCATGCAAGAACCTGGTCATCATTTGAAGAACCTCGGGTGGGGCGGCCTTGGGGTCGCCGTGGTGCTGGCCAGCGTGCTGGCCGCGCAGCCGGCGTTCACGATCCCGGTGTCCTCAGGCAACTTCACCCACAAGGCTCACATCGACAAGGGCATGAGCGAGTGCTCAAGCTGTCACGGCGACAGCGGCGACGGCAAGGTTCAGTCGCCGGGGGCCAACCACGAGCCCTGCAACACCTGCCACGCCGAGGAGTTCCGCAAGAAGGACAGCCAGCTGTGCTTCGGCTGCCACGACTCCAACAACCCCTGGACCAAGGACAACCCCGTCAAGTCGCTCAGCGGCGGCGCCAGCGACTTCCAGGCCGGCTTCTCCCACAAGGCCCACAAGGACCGCATCGACACCTTCAAGAAGGGCGACTGCGCCACGTGCCACCCGACCCAGTCCGGCAAGGAAGGGCGAGCCGGCTCGCCCTCGCTCGGCGGCGGCAAGGCCTTCTTGCCCCAGGCCCACGCCGACTGCAGCACGTGCCACAAGCAGATCGCCCCGAAGATGAACGACTGCGCCGGTTGCCACATCCTCTCGGCCAAGGCGGCCGACAAGGGGACGGATCCGAAGTGGAGCGTCGCGGACAAGTTCACCCACAAGAGCCACCTCGATCGCGGGCAGACCTGCGAGAACTGTCACCAGGACGTCCTCGCGGTCGAGGCCGGCAAGGCGATCCCCCGACCGACGATGAAGAGCTGCGGCTCCTGCCACAACGGCAAGACGGCCTTCAAGTCCACCGGGCACGAATGCACGAAGTGCCACGGTCCAGCGCGGCGCTAAGGCCGTCACGACACGATCCAGGAATCCAAAGTCGGCGCCCTCAACGGCGATCATCGCCCGGGCGCCAGCGCAGCCAAGAGACTCTCCAGGGATGAGCGAGGTAATCATGCAGACACATCGCGCCCGCAGCCACACCCGCCAACAGAGGCGACCGCTGCTCTGGTCAGCGCTCCTGGCGTTGGGGCTTTGGCCCATGTTGTTCGCCGGGACTTGCAGCAACGACAACGAAGGTGGAGACCTCACCACGGACCTCAAGGGTGGTGACAGCATCGTGGCCGGGAGCATCGGCGGCTTCTCCCACGACATCCACCTCAAGCTCGACATGAAGTGCGACAAGTGTCACGCGGTCGACGACAACAAGGACGTCACCCGGCCAGGAGAGAACGCGCACTCGCCTTGCGACACCTGTCACGAGGACAAGTTCTACGAAGAGCCCGGCGAGTTCTGCAAGGTCTGCCACAGCGAGATCAACCCGCTGGTCGAGGGGGCCACGAAGGTCTTCCCCTATCCGCGGCCGGGGCGCGTCAGCGCCGCCCAGCTCATCTCCACCTTCAACCACAAGAAGCACCTGGCCCGCGGCCGCGACTGCAACGACTGTCACACCGTGACGAAGGACAAGGACCAGCCCTTCGCCACCCTCCCTCGCCATGCCAACTGCGCCAAGTGCCACGCCTCCGGGGCCACCAGCCCGTCCATGGACAAGTGCGCCGGCTGCCACGGCACCGCCAGCGTCCCGGCGCCCAAGCGCTTCTTGACCAACGACATCCGCTTCACCCACGGCAAGCACTTCGTCGACAACGAAGGCGAGATCTCCTGCGCCACCTGCCACGAGAAGATCCTCGACAGCACCTCGGCCGAAGACCGCGGCCTGCCCGACATGGAGCTGTGCGCCAAGTGCCACGAGAACGCCAAGAAGACCGGCCCCGCCTTCCGGATCAAGAACTGCCAGGTCTGCCACCGCGACGACAACGTCGGCAAGGGCGCCATCCCCGACAGCCACAAGAAGTACACCATGAACGAGGTCGACGAGGCCGACAAGACCGCCTCCTTCGATGACCTCACCCGCGGCGCCCGCGCCGTCGTGGCCGACATCAGCGGCATCATCCCCGCCGAGCGACAGCTCAACAAGTCCGTCAAGCGCCCCGACAACCACAACGCCCTCTTCCGCACCCGACACGCCGAGGCCGCCTCCCTCTCCGACGCCAAGTGCGGCTTCTGCCACACCTCCACCTCCGGCTCTCCGCGCGACAACTGCGCCGACTGCCACTCCACCTGGAGGCCCCGCGACCACACCCTGCGCTGGCGAGGCGTCGAGCACGGCCGATCCGCCGCCCGCGACAGCCAGCGCTGCTCGACCTGCCACATGAACGAGTTCTGCACGGAGTGCCACAACATCCCGCCGCCGAACCACAGCCCCCTGCTCGTCTTCAAGTTCCAGCACGCGAACGTGGCTCGCTTCAACGCCCGCGCCTGCCTGACCTGTCACACCTTTGAGTCGACCTGCTCCGAGTGCCACATCCTCGACGTCATCCCCTTCGGCGTCATCAACGACTGAGACTGTCCAAGGAGGCCAAAGATATGAACAGCCTGATCATCTCCCGAGGCGGCCCATCCAGTCTCTCGTTGACCGGTCGCCTCCAGCTCCACGCCCAACCGCGCCGCGCCGCGCTCCTGTGCGCCCTGTGCGCCATGGCCCTCTCCTCCACCGCCCTGGCCCAGGACGAGGAGGAGGTCGAAGACGGCAAGGAGGAGGCCGAGATCAAGACCGAGTACTCCGCGATGCCCGTCGACGGCGCAGACGCCGAGGAGCGCATCATCTTCCAATTCGAAGGCGGCCTGGACCTGATGTTCTCCGACTTCAACGAAGAGGACGGCAAGGTCCTCTTCCCCGAAGGCACCGAGGTCGGCCTCGGCGTCATCGACGCCGAAGACTCCATCCGCGCCCAGACCACCTTCGTCTTCGGCAACATCAAGGCAGGCACCCGGAAGCTCATCCTGCCCACCCTCAACACCTACCTGAGCGCCAGCCTCGGCTTCGACGTCGACGGCGCACCCAACCCCCAGGCCGACGACGACGGCCTCTTCCTGCCCAACCTCATCGATCCCATCGAGGACGGCAGCGAGCACCGCTTCACCTCCACCCCCCAGGGCGACCTGGGCTTCTTCCTCCACCAGGCCTACGCCGAGCTCGAAGGCTTCAGCGACGAGGGCGCCGGCAAGCAGTTCTCGCTGCGCGCCGGCCGACAGTCCCACTGGGGCATCGGCTCGATCATGTTCGACGGCGCCACCGTCGGCTTCACCTCCGAGAGCGGCGCCTTCAACCTCGCCGCCCGCGGCGGCCAGCGCTCCCCCATCTACGAGCGCACCCAGGACGATCCCGGCCTCTTCGGTGGCCTCACCCTCGCCCTTGACCTTGAGCCCGGCTCCAACGTCCCGCTGGCCTTCAAGGCCGAGTACGCCCTCTTCACCCGCACCCTCACGCTGAGCGAGCGCGACATCGAGCGACGCGGCATCGAAGAGGAGAACTTCACCCTCAACCTCGTCGACGTGGCCGCCTACCTCGACCCCACCGACAACCTCCTGATCTCCGCCCGACTCCAGATGACCGACGCCAACCCCAGCCACATCCGCAATGGCGTCCGCATGATCTTCTCCGACGCCGTCAGCCTCAACCTCGAGACCGACCTCAAGATCGCCGACGGCCTGCCCTACGACATGACCGGCGGGCGCGGCATCAAGGTCATCGACCAGCGCACCGGCTTCGAGCGCACCGCCACCCACGAGGTCCTGCGACTCAACATCCCCGACCGTCAGCCCTACTTCGACGCCCAGCTCCAGCTGCCCATCAACACCTCCGAGGCGCTTGAGATCATCCCCCGCGGCGGCGCGCACATCGTCTTCGGCGACGCCGAGAACCTCAGCCCCTACGACGCGACCTCCTTCAACTTCGGCCTCGGCGCCTACATCCACTCCAAGATCAGCCGCGAGGCCACCCTGGAGACTCAGGTCGAGTACGACGCCACCCTCTACGATCGCACCGACCTCGTCGACGCCGGCCTCATGTCCGACCCCCGCGCCGCCCCCGAGAACCAGGTCCACCGCATCTTCCTCGGCGCCCGCTACGATCGCGGCCGCCGGCTCTCCAGCAAGATGCTCCAGATGCAGAAGCGCACCATGAGCCTCGGCCTGGGCATCTACGCCAACATCTCGCTGCTGGAGTTCCGCCCCTACATCAACACCGTCATCGAAGACCTCGGCATCGACGCCACCGACCCCGACAACCTCGCCGACATCAACGATCTCGGCGAGGCCGAGGCCGCCTTCGAAACCGAGGTCATGTTCGGCGCCCAGGCCTACTTCAAGTACTGGGCCACCGAGTTCACCGCCCTCCAGCTCACCTACGAGTTCGCCCAGGACTCCGAGGTCTTCCTCACCCACATGGCGGCCTTCAACGCCCTGCGCCTGACCGCCGACATCACCTTCTGATCCCGACCATGCCGAGGCGCGCTGCCCGCGCGCTTCGACCCGCAAGAACGAGAGAGGGGCGCGACGGCCATGGCCGT
>SYOX01000117.1 GCA_005804885.1 Pseudomonadota bacterium | reverse complement strand
GGTGCCGCCGCCCATGCCGGCGGCGACGAAGACCATGTCGGCCCCCTCGAAGAGCTCCATCAGGCGAGCTTGATCCTCCAGCGCGCTGTTGCGGCCGATCTCGGGGTTGGCGCCAGCGCCGAGCCCCTTGGTCAGCGCGTGACCGAGCTGGATCTTGATCGGCGCCAGGTTGCGCTCAAGCGCCTGCACGTCCGTGTTGGCGGCGATGAACTCGACGCCCTCAAGCCCCTCCGCGATCATGGTGTTGATCCCATTGCAGCCTCCGCCGCCCACGCCGATGACCTTGATCTTGGCCCCGGGCGTCACAATCACATCCTCGTACTCCAGCATGATCGCCTTCCTTCAGTCCTTCGAGTCGCTTATCCGAGGGTAGATCCGGACACACACCAGCCGCGCTGGTGTCAACGATCGGGCCACCCACTGCTCCTTGCTTCTTTCGCCTGAGCCTCAAAACCCTCCCTGGTTTATCGCGTGGCCCAAGCTGGATGACCCCACCTGAACTCAACCAATTTTTTGGATGGAGAAACTGAGATGGTGTCAGCACTCCTCTTGTACCGCAAAGGATCTCGCCTTCCAACCCTCATTTTGCACCCCGACATCGCCACCAGGCAGAAGCCGGGCGCTGCAACCCAATAAAGCACTTCAACAACAACCACTTACAACACAACAGAGGATCGCCGAAAAAAACTTGCCACCTCAAGAAAGTGACCCTCGACCCACCGTGGACTGAGCAAATAAACCACTGAACAAAAAATTAGACTCTGGACATCCGTGCACAACTTCACGCCCCCTCGCGCACTCGGAGCCGCGCAACATTGACCCAACTCGACCCACTTTTTCGACCGGATCACCCCCCCGCCTCCCCCCTCGCATCCCCCCCCAGACCTTGCGCTGCCTCCCCTTCATCCGGCATAGCTGATCTCCACCTCGATGTTGGCCAGGCGGGGCGCCCTTCTTGCCTCGAAGCCCAGCCCGGACGGAGCGCCAGGATGACGATGAGCACGCCGATGACCGACCTGAACCGCCCCACCAGGGCCTTCGCCCTCGCGGCGCTCCTGACCCTCTGCCTCAGCCAGCTCGCATGCCACAACTATTACAAGGAAGGCATGCAGGCCCTCCAGAACGGCAACCTCTCCGACGCGCTCAAGGAGGCCCGGCTCGGCGTCAAGGAGGAGCCCGACGACCCTGAGCTCCGCCTCCTGATGGCCCTCGTCCTCATCGAAAAATCCGAATGGGCACGCGCTCGACCACACGCCAACCTCGCCCTCAAGGGCCTCCCCGAGGATCCCGCGGCGCACCTCGCCCTGGCCCGCGTCCACCTTGAGCTCGGCGACCCCATCACCGGCGCTGACCACACCCTCGACGCCATCGACCTCAAGCCCGCCCTCCTCAAGGCCCAGACCCAGACCCTCAAGGACAACCTCCCCGGCGCTATCGCCGCCGCCACCGACAGCGACCTGCCCGAGCGCGTGGAGCGCTACATCCTCACCCTCCAGAAGATCGCCCCCGACGCCCCCGACGCCACCCCCGAGCGCCTCCGCCTCACCCGCGAGCACATCGGCCAGAAGCTCACGAGGCTCGGCCGCTACGAGGCCGCCGAGGTCCACTACGGCAAGCTCGCCGAGGCCTACCCCGACCGCCACGAGTACCTCGCCGAGCGCGCCACCCTCCTGCTGATGCTCGGCAGGGACGCCGACTCCGAGGCCGCCTTCGAGCGCTTCGCCGGCCTCGGCGACGACAAGGCACAGCGCTACAACGACGCCGCCACCCGCGCCAACCTCCGCAACCGCCGCGACGCCGCCGAGCGCTGGTGGAAGAAGTCCCTCGCCCTCAACCCCAAGCAGCCCGACACCCTCCTCAAGCTCGCCGGCCTCCTGCTCACCGAGGGCCGCAACGAAGAGGCCCTGGAGCACTTCACCCTGGCCATCGACCGCGACGACAAGTCCACCAGCGCCTTCATCCGCGCCGCGGAGGTCGCCACCGACCACGACCGCGGGGAGCTCGCCATCATCCTCCTGCAGCGCGGCGCCGTCGAGGCCGAGGCCTCCTTCGCCCTGACCAGCAAGCTCATGGACCTGCTCCTGAGGCGCGACCGCCGCGGCGACATGGAGGACGCCCTGAAGACATGGCTGGCCCGTATCCCGGCCTCCGACCTCCCCAAGGCCCTCGACGAGGCCGTCACCTGGCTCGAAGCCCGCCGCGAGTTCGAAGTCGCCTCCGACTACCTCTCGCAAGCCCTCGCCCTGCCCAACGCCGAGCCCGCCTCCTGGCTCCGGCTCGCCCGCATCGAGGCCAGCCGCAAGCGCCCCAACGAGGCCTTCGAAGCCACCCAGACCTTCCTCAAGCTCTCGCCCAAGGCCCCCGCCGACTTCCTCAACGCCGCAAGCACCCTCCTGGACGTCCAGCTCTCCGAGGACGCCGAGCAGATCATCACCAGAGGGCTCGCCCAGCACCCCACCTCGGTGGAGCTCATCGAGCTCCAGGCGAGGATCCACTTCGACCTCGGCGACCACCCCAAGGAGGAGCTGTCGTGGCGCGCCTGGATCGCCCTCAAGGACGACAAGGCGCTGGCCAGGCTCGCCGTCGGCCGCCGCTACGCCGCGCGCGGCGACGTGGATCGCGCCGCGATCTTCCTCAAGGAGATCGCCGCGATCCCCGCCCACGCCGCCGAGGCCTGGCTGACGCTGGGCGAGGCCTACAAGAAGAGGGGCCTGGACAAGGAGATGCGGGAGGCCTTTGAGAAGTATCTGGACGCCGCCGCAGACCGCGAGGCCGCCCTCGTCAACCTCTTGAGCCGCTACCAGGGCGCCGACCGCGCCGAGGACGCGCTGCGCGCCCTGGAGGTGCTCATCGGCCTGCGCCCGAAGGACGCCGACCTGCACTTCGACATGGCCGAGCGCCACCTCGTCCTGGGCAACACGGACAAGGCCCTCAAGAGCCTCCAGGACTTCGTGGCCTTGAGCAAGGAGCCCGTCGGCGCCACGCGCCGCGCCGCCCGCCTGTTGACCCGCAAGGGACAGATGGGCCTGGCGCTTGAGCTCTACGAGCAGATGTTCGCCGCCCACGGCGACGACCCCGAGATGGCCGGCGAGATCGGCGACCTCTACTGGGAGCTCTCCCAGCGCTACAGCCAGCTCGCCCCCCAGCGGGCTCAACAGTTCGAAGACGCCTCCTTGAGCTTCTACAAGCGCTTCATCGAGCAGACCTCGGCCGACTCGGACAAGAACAAGGCGCTGCTCGATCTGGCCGAAAGGCTGACCTCGCGGCGACAGTTCTCGCTGGCGATCCGGGCCTTTGAGAAGGCCGACGCCCTGAAGATCAAGCTCGACCCCAAGGACAACTTCACCTGGGGCGAGGCGCTGCTGGGGCTGGGCAGGGCCGCGGATGCGGAGGAGGCCTTCAAGAGGTCGCTGCGCGGGACGAAGAGCAAGGGCGCCCAGAACTTCAAGATCGGCGAGGCCTTCTACAGGGCCGAGCGCTACGATAAGTCCCTGCAATACCTGCAGAAAGTGCTCGACAACGACGTCCAGAACCTGGTGACCCGCGCCTTCGAGCTGATGAGCCGCATCTACATCCAGACCGGCGAGCGCGACAGCCTCCAGCCCCTCGTGATCAAGCTCCTGGAGTTGACCCGAGGCGCCTTCAACATGCGACAGGCCGCCGCCGCGACCTACGCCGAGGCCGGGCTGTGGGAGCTGGCGATCGCGGAGTACCGCGATCTGCTCAGGCTTCGGCCCAACAACGCCACCGCGATGCAGCAGCTGGCAGTGGTCGTCTACATGTCCGGCGACAAGGCCGCGGCCCGCAAGCGCTTCGAGGAGGCCGCCCAGGCCTCCTCGGACGCCTCCGAGGCCTGGGAGACGATCGGCGCCTTCTACCTCTCCCGCGGCGAGATGGCGCTGGCCCTGGACGCGCTCACGCGGGCCGTGGACAAGGGCGGCGCCTCGCCGCGCACCCTCATCCACCAGGGCCTCGTGCTGATCCTGCAGGGCAAGTTCGACGAGGGCGACGCCGCCCTGCGCAAGGGCTTCGATCTCCCCGGCGATCAGGACAAGCTCTACGGGCTCGTCATCGACACCCTGGCGCTGACGCCGCGCCGCGACCTGGGCTTGAAGTACGCCGCCGAGGCCACCGAGCGCGCGAAGACGCCGGCCGAGCACCTGGGCTTCAGCGTGGAGTCGGCGCTGGAGCGCGGCGACGTCGCCCGAGCGCTGCGCGAGGCCCGCAAGGCCGGCATCGGCGCCGGCTACGACGGCACGCGCCTCGTCAACGTCCTGCTCTCCTACGGCTACACCATGGAGGCCATCGAGCTGATCCGCGAGCAGATCCGCAATGGCGACGCCAGCGGCTTCGAAGCCGCCCTGACCGGCGGCGCACGCGCCCCGCGCGAGGGGCGCCGCGCCGACCCCCTGCGCGCCGCGCTGGAGCTGGGCGGGCTGGGGCGCCTGCCGATGTTCACCCGGCCCATGCTCGAGCAGCGCGACGACGCCCCCGAGATCCACGCCGGCCTCGGACTCCTCTACGCCGAGCTGGAGCGCCTCGACGAGGCCACCGTCCACCTCGCCTCCGCTGGGGCCGCCCGACCTTCCACCAGCGACCTGGAGCTGGGCCAGATCTACTTCAAGACCGGCGACCTCCAGAAGGCCCGCAGCACCTTCTCTCGCTACATCGGGCAGGCCGACGAGCGCCCCGCCAACTTCCAGCGGGCCGTCATGGAGGTCGCCTGGGCCCTGACCTTCCTCGGCGACATCGACGAGGCCGAGCGCTTCGTCCGCGGCGTCATGGCCCGCCCCGGCCGAGAGAGCCTCATGGTCCCCGTCCTGACCGAGATCCTCCTGCTCAAGGGCGAGCGCCATCAGGCCCTCAACCTGATCCAGACCGGCCCCCTGGTCGCCCTCTTCTCCGCGCCCCCGGGCGACAACACCGCCACCGACTCCTCACGCGTCGGCGACCTCATCGACGCCGCCGCCATCCTGGCCGGCTTCGGCTTCGGCAAGGAGGCCCTCAAGATCCTCTCGGACGTCGCCGCCGTCCGCGCCGACCAGGCCGCCCTGCTGCTGACGCTCGTCGAGATCGGCGCGCGAGAGCGCGACCCCCGCGCCGAGCAATGGGCCGCCGCCTACCTCGCCGCCGGCGACCGCCTCTCCGTCAACGCCGACCAGCTCAAGATCCGGCTCGCCGACGCGTGGCGACAGGGCGGCGGCGACGACAAGGCCCGCGCCCTCCTCCTCGGGCTGGTCGCCTCCCACGACGCCGACCTCGCCAGACAGGCCCTGCTGCGGCTCGTCGCCATGGCCCGCCGCGCCAACGACGCCTCGCTCCTTGACCAGAGCCTCAAGGCCCACGCCGCCGCCCGCTCCAACACCCTCGAAGCCATGCTCGATCAGGGCAGGACCCTGCGCCTCTTTGGCTTCTTCGAAGAGTCCTCAAGCCGCTACGACCGCGCCCTGACCCTCTCGCCCACCAACACCGGCACCCTGACCACCCAGGTCAAGGTCCGCGCCCTGGCCGGCCACGGCGACAAGCTCCTTGACGCCCAGCAGCGCGCCAGCAGAGCGAGCCAGAAGCTCTCCCACGACGACAGAGTCGACTTCGGCCAGGAGCTGACCCAGGGCCCGGACTCTGCCATCGCGCAAAAGTACTGGACGGACCTCGGCGCCGACTACCCCGCGCTGGCCGCGCGGCTGCTCGGCGCCTCCAGGGTCGCGTGGCTGCGCGGCGACGCCGACGCCGGCAGAGCCGCCCTCGACACCCTCATGAAGCAGTCCGGCAAGGACGTCGTCATCCTCGACCGCGCCCTCCGCCTCCTCGTCGAACTCCAACGCTGGGAGGAGGCCCGCAGGCTCCTGAACACCTTCGGCCCCGCCAACATCGAACCCGACACCGCCCGCCGCGGCGCCCTCCCCCCCCTGGCCCCCTCCAGCTACCTCTACGCCGGGCTGGCCGAGTACGCCCTCGGAAACCGCGACGCGGGCCTGAGCCGCTTCGACATCTTCACCCGGATCTCCTCCGACCCCCTCGGCGCAAACCTCCAGGTCGCCTCCGGGATCGCCGCCCTCAAGGCCACCAGCGACGCCAACGCCGCCCTGCGCGACAGCCTCACCTACACCGAGCGCGCCCTGGCCGCCGCCCCCGACGCCCCCCTGCCCTACCTCCATCGCGGCGAACTCCGCCTCCTGGCCGGACAGCGCGACGCCGCCATCGAAGACTTCGCCACCTACCTCGCCCGCGGCGACTACAACCACGTCGACGCGCGCCGCCGCATCGCCACGGCCCTGCTCGCCGCCGGCGACACCCTCGCCGCCACACCCCACCTGCTCGCCCTGGCCCGACACCCCTTCCTGACCGACGGCAGGGGCCTCTCCATGGCCCTCGGCGCCTTCGAGGACGCCAAACGCTTCAAGGAGGGCCTCGACTTCCTCAAGAACAACTTCCCCACCATCGCCTCCAACCCCCAGGTCCGCATCGTCGTCCTCTTCCGCGTCGCCGAGCTGACCGCCGGCGCCGGCGACCTCGACCGCGCCATCGCCCTCTACGAGCGCGGCCTCGAGCGCTTCCCCGACAACAACCTCCTGCCCAACAACCTCGCCTACCTCCTGGCCCGCAACGGCCGCGACCTCGGCCGCGCCGAGCAGCTCGTCCTGCGCGCCCTCGGCAGCGGACAGCTCGACAACCGCACGCACGGCGTCTACCTCGACACGCTCGCCTGGATTCACCTCAAACAGGGCAAGAACGAGCAAGCGCTGCGAGAACAACTCCAGGCCCTCCGCCTGACCGCCGGCAGCCACGCCGACGCCCTCACCCTCTACGCCCACCTCGCCGACATCTACGACGCCCTCAACAAGAAGGAAGCCGCCGCCGAGGCCCGCTACCGCTCTCGCCTCCACGACGTCAAGGCCGCCCCCATCCTCCCCGAATTCTAATCCCCCTCCAGGCTCGACCTCGACCTCCCACCCCTGACCGGCATCGCCGCCGATGGATCCCCCCCAACAGCGCACTGAACACACGAACACCAACCTGATACACTCAGCGCTCAGGGTCCCTCGGCATGGGGAGGGGGCACGATGGTTCGGGGATGGGTGGGCCGCAGGAGCCATCGCCGGGATCACTGGCCGCCTGGGGCGGGTGGCGAGACCCCGTCGGGAACAGTCGTCGGGGCGGGACTCGATCCACCCGAAGCCGTAATACAAGCGTCCCCCCTCCTTGCGAAGCTGTCTCTTAGTCACATCTCATCGGAGCCCGTCGTGGCGGGGGTCGATGGACTGATGTTGAAATCAGCCCTGAGACATCTTTCCTTGGGGGCTCAGAAGTGGGTTATCTATCTGGTC
>SYOX01000116.1 GCA_005804885.1 Pseudomonadota bacterium | reverse complement strand
CGTATTACGGGCAAGGTGGGTCGGGTCCCGCCCCGACGACCTCGCCACCCGCCCCAGACGGCCAGTGATCCCGGCAAGGGCTCCTGCGGCCCGCCCCTGAACCACCTTGCCCGTAATACGAGCGTCCCCCCGAGAGGCACTGCCTCCCTTCCGGAGGGAGGAGGGGGACAGGGGGTGGAGTGCGGGTCCACGGGCGGCTCGCGTTGACACAGGTTGCCCAGGTGAATACAACCTCAGGCCGTCGGGCTGCGTCGGGTGCGGCGTCAGTGAGTCGATCGAGAACACCAGTGGAGAGCGTCAAGATGCCGCCAAACGTCAACTTCTTCGAGTTGGAGAACTGCCTCGATACTCTGGTGCCCTTCATCGAGAGGCACCCGCAGAAGGGCTACGTGAAGGACTTCGGGCCGCGCGCTCGCAAGGCCAAGGATCATCTGCACCAGAGCTTCCGAGACACCGACGCGGTCTACACGAAGTGGCGCCTGGAGCTCGGCGAGGGCCAGCTGGCGATGAAGCACCTTCAGCGGGCCTGCAAGAAGACCCAGGCGCACCTGGAGGAGGTCGGCGCCATCGGCTTCCCCGAGGACGTGGTCGATTACTGGGATGAGGGCGCGACGGTGGCCTGCGCCAAGGCGATCATCGCCTGGCTCAAGGAGAACGAGGCGGCCCTGGACAAGGCCGCCCCGATGATCGCGGAGATCCAGACGAAGCTCGCAGCGGCCACGGGAGACGTCGAGACCGGCGATCAGTCGCTGGAGACCTACCAGCGCCTCTCGGGCGGCCGAAAGCTCGCCATGGAGGACGCCATCCTGGCCATCGACGTGCTGCGCCGCTCGATCCGGGACGACCTCGGCATCGAGAGCCCCGAGTATCAGGCCATCCGCTGGCCTGCGATGGTGGCGCCCGATGCCTTCTGAGGATCCCGTCCGGATGGGCGTTGAGCCTCCAAACGACCTTGAGAGGCTGCCATGACCGCGCCTGTCCTCCCCGATCCCGCCCCGAGGGCCTTCCTCCCCGAAGCGCTCGACCTCACCTCGCTCGACGCCCTCACCCCGCTCTTTGACGCGCTGCTGGCCATGGACATCGGCGATGAGGGCGGGCTGCGGGCCTTCCTGTCGGCCTGGAACGAGCTGGCCTGCGCGACCCAGGAGGCCGGCGCGCTCGGGCGCCTCCACAGCGCGCAGCACACCGACCGGGAGGATTACAAGGAGGCCGTCCTTCACTTCACCCGCGCGATCGAGCCGCGACTGTCCGAGTGGAGCGCTGCGCTCGGGCGAAGGCTCCTCGGCTCGCCTGCGCTCGGGGCGCTGGAGGGCACGGCCTTTGCGCCATTCATCCGGCAAGTGCGCGCCGAAGTTGAGCTTTTCAGAGAGGAGAGCCTGCCGCTGATCCAGCAGGTCGAGGAGCTCGATCAGCGCTACGGCGAGATCTCGGGGGCGTGGCTGGTGGAGATCGAGGGGCGCACGTGGACCTTCCCGGCCTTGTCGGTGTTGCTGGCCGATCCCGACCGCGCCGTGCGTCAGCGGGCCTGGGAGGCCTTCAGCGCGCGGCTGACTGAGGACGCCGACGCGCTCGACGATCTCTGGGAGCAGATGTTCGCGCTCCGCCACCAGATCGCGCTCGACGCGGGCTTTGAGAACTTCCGCGACTTCACCTTCAAGGAGCGCCTTCGGGATTACGACCCCGAGGCCTGCGAGGCTTATTGTGCGCTGATCGAGGCCGAGGTCGTGCCCCTCATCGTCGAGATCGCAAGGCAGCGCAAGACCCGCCTGGGCTTGGACACCTACAGGCCGTGGGACACCTCGGTGGATCCGGACGGGCTGGCGCCGCTGGCCCCCTTCGAGGAGGTCGAGCGCCTCTTCGGCGGCGTCGAGCGCATGATGCGCCGCCTTGACCCTGTCCTGGGGGCGCAGTTCGGGGCGCTGCGCGACTTCATGGATCTGGGCAACCGCCCGAACAAGCGCCAGGGCGGCTTCATGATGACGCTCAAGCAGAGCCGCCGGCCCTTCATCTTCGCCAACGCCACGGGCCGCCACCACGACATCATCACGCTGCTGCATGAGGCCGGCCACGCCTTCCACACGCTGGCCCAGGCCCACGGGGCGCCCATGGCCGACGTCCAGGTCCCCATGGAGTTCAACGAGGTCGCCTCGATGGCCATGGAGCTCCTGCACCGCGACACCCTCGACGAGTTCTACGGCCCCGAGGACCGCGCCCGCGCCGTCAAGGAGCACATCGCCCGCATC
The DNA here is from genome assembly GCA_005804885.1 of Pseudomonadota bacterium. Taxonomy (GTDB): domain Bacteria; phylum Myxococcota_A; class Bradymonadia; order Bradymonadales; genus SYOX01. The sequence continues at coordinate 1,852 of SYOX01000116.1, read as the reverse complement.
CCCAACCTGCTGTGCATGGTCGCCCACGGCCAGGCCTTCCAGGACTGGCTCTACACTCACCCCGGCCACACCCGCGCCCAGCGCCACGAGCGCTGGCTCATCGAGCGCGACCGCTTCCTGCCTTACGTCGATCACGAGGGCATCGACGAGGGCTGGCAGCGCACGAGCTGGCACCGGACGCTCCACTTCTTCGTCGTCCCCTTCTACTTCATCGAGTACGGCTTCGCGCAGCTCGGCGCCCTCCAGATCGCCTTGAACGCCGAGGCCGATCCCGTCGGGGCGCTCAGCGACTACAGGGCGGCGCTGGCGCTGGGCGCCACCCGCGACACCGCGGGGCTCTACGAGGCCGCAGGCGCGAGCTTCATCCCCACCCCTGAGCGCGTCCGCGCGCTGATGGCGTGGGTCAGGGACGCCCTCGACCTCTAGGCCCGAATGGCAGATCACGCCCCCTCAGACGCTGGCGCAGAGCCGACCTGGATCCCCATCCGAGGCATGAGCTGCGCCTCCTGCGCGGTCCGGGTCGAGAGGTCGCTCGCGGCCGTCGAGGAGGTCGCCCAGGTCCGCGTCAACTACGGCGCCGAGGGCGCGCAGATCGCCTTCGAGGGCCGGGCCGGGATCGACGCGGGGCGCCTGTCGGCCATCAAGCGGGCGCTGCTGCGCGACGGCTACGACCTGCCGACCTTCACGCAGTGGATCTCGGCCGAGGGCGTCGTCGACGGCCCCGGCGCCGAGCGCTTCGTCGCAGCGATGGCGACCGTCGGCGGCGTCGTCGAGGCCAACGCCCAAGCCGACGGCCGGGCCAACCTCGCCTTTGTCCCAGGGCTCTTCGAGCGCGCCAGGGCGGTCGAGGCCGCGCGGGCGGCGGGCTTCTCGATCGTGTGGCCCTCGGAGGACGAGCCCGATCCCGATCACGCGCTGCGGCAGCGGGAGATCGCGCAGCTTGGGCGCGAGCTGGTCCTGTCGGCGGCGCTCTCGTCGATCGTCATGGTGCTGGCGATGCCGATGATGTTCCCGCTGGTCGATCGCCTCTCCGAGCCGAGCAGGCTGGTGGCGATGGGGCTGCTGACCCTGGTGGTGATGGTCGCCTCGGGGCGGCGCTTCTTCACGGGGGCCTGGAAGGCGCTGCGGCAGGGCGCCGCGGACATGAACACGCTGGTGGCGCTCGGCACCGGCTCGGCCTTCATCTTCAGCGTCGTGGCCGTGATCGGCCGCCTGATCGGCGAGGCGCCGAGCGCCATCGAGGGGGTCGACTTCGCGGTCTACTTCGACGGCGCCGCGAGCATCATCACGCTCCTCCTGCTGGGCCGCTGGCTGGAGGCGCGGGCGCGCGGGCAGACCGGCGAGGCGATCCGGAAGCTGGTGGCGCTCGGGGCGCGGGTGGCCCACAGAGTGGAGGGCGAGCAGGAGGTCGACGTCTCGGTCGAGGAGGTCGAGGTCGGCGACAGGCTCCGGGTCAAGCAGGGCGAGCGGGTGCCGGTCGACGGCGAGCTGATCCTGGGCCGAGGCGTGGTCGACGCGAGCATGATCACGGGCGAGCCGGTGCCGGTCGACGTCGAGCCTGGATCGCTGGTGGTCGGAGGGACGGTCAACACGGCGGGGGTCTTCGAGATGAAGGCCACGCGGGTGGGCTCGGACACGGCGCTGGCGGGGATCGTCAGGATGGTCCGCCAGGCGCAGGGGTCGCGCGCCGAGGTGCAGCGGGTGGTCGATCAGGTCGCCGCGATCTTCGTCCCTGTCGTGCTCTGTATCGCATTGATTTCATTTGGGATCTGGTGGGCCGCGGGGCCTGGGGTGGGCGCGGCGCTGACGGCCTTCGTGTCCGTGTTGATCATCGCCTGCCCCTGCGCGCTGG
>SYOX01000115.1 GCA_005804885.1 Pseudomonadota bacterium | reverse complement strand
TAACCCACTTCTGAGCCCCCAAGGAAAGATGTCTCAGGGCTGATTTCAACATCAGTCCATCGACCCCCGCCACGACGGGCTCCGATGAGATGTGACTAAGAGACAGCCTTGCGCAGCGAGGAGGGGGACAGGGGGTGGAGTGTGGGGGTGGAGTGCGAGGAGCCTGGGGCGATCAGCTGCCCCGGTAGGTGGAGTAGCCGAAGGGGCTCAAGAGCAGCGGCACGTGGAAGTGCGCGTCGGGGCTCATGATTTCGAAGACGACCTGGACGATCGGGTAGAAGCCCTCCAGGCGCTGGGCCTGGAACCAGGCCCCCGTCTCGAAGCTCATCCGGTAGATCCCCACCGACAGGCCCGCAGAGGCGTCCACCAGGGTGCGGACGCGGCCGTCGTTGTCGGTGACGCCGCCGCCGATCCCAACCCAGTCCTCGCCATCGCGGCGCTCAAGGCGCAGCGCGAGGCCCTCGGCGGGGCGTCCCCTGGCGGTGTCCAGGACGTGGGTGCTGATGGTGCTCATGAGAACATCCTCTCAAGCCGCAGCCTCGTGATGCGGTGTTGTTCGGCTGCGGCGATGCGGATTTCTTGCGGGTGGGCGTTGGGCAGGCGTTGGCGCAGCGCCTCGAGCATCGCCTCGGGCCCCAGCCCGGAGGCGCAGAGCAGGAAGATGAAGCCAAAGCGCTCCTCGTAGGCGCGGTTGGCCTCGGCGAGCGCCTGGCGGGCCGCGTCGTCGGCCGCGTCCAGCCCGGACTGCTCCTGTTGGGACCATCGGCGGGTCTGGGCGCTGAGGTCGGCGGCGGCCTTGCGCTCGCCGAGGCGCGGGTGGGCGTCAAAGGCCGCCCGCCAGTCGGGCTCCTGGGCGAGCGCCCAGGCCTCGTCGGCGGCCTTGAGCAGGGCTTCGAGGCTGTCGAAGGGCCGTTGGTCGGCGACCTGCCCGGCCCAGCGCGGGGCGGCGCAGCAGCGCAAGAGGGCGGCGGCGGCCTGGGGCGCGGCCAGGGCGTTGAAGTGGCGCAGGCGGGCCGCGCGCCGCCCCGCGCCGGTGGGGTGTCCGAAGAGGCGCAGGCGGCTGACGCCGCCGTCGGGGTGGATCTTGAGCCGGACGTGCGTGAGGGGGTCGAGGTCCGGTGCCAGGGCGAAGGTGTGAAGGGTGTGGGGTTGCAGGGCGGAGCGCTCAAGGAGGGGCCGCCAGTCGATCTCGGCCTCAGGCGACCAGGGCTCGGACAGGTTGGCGCCCTCGATCTCGCAGCTGCCCGGGGCATTGCCCTTGAAGTGCCAGGTGTCGACCACGGCCCGGGCGAGGGTGGCCTGGGTGGCCAGCTCGATGACGGCCCAGTCGTGTCCGGGCCCTCGTCGTCGGCGAGTCTCCCAGCCGTCGCCCATGTTGATGCCGCGGCCGGGCAGGAGCATGCTGGACGCCGCGCCGAAGAAGGCGTCGCTCCAGCCCAGCGCCCGGCCGCCCATCTCCAGGGCCGCCAGATCCAGCTCGCCGCCTCGATCGAGGATCTCGGGCTCCAGAAGCACCTGGCCGTAGACGCGAAGGCGCGCCACGCCGCCGTCCGGGAAGATGTTCAGGCGCAGGTGGGTGACGCGGCGGGGGTCCTGGAGGTCGAAGACATTGCGGTGGTCGCCCTGCAGGAGGCTGCGATCGAGCAGCGGCGCCCAGGGGGCCTGCTCAAGGGCCGCGGGCGTGGGGGTGCCCTCCAGGGCGCAGGCCTCCACGGAGCAGGCTTCGGGGAAGTTGCCGCGGAAGAAGGCCGTGTCGACGACGAGCTGGTGGACGATCCCGGGCAGGCCCAGGCGCAGGATGCACCAGTCGTGGCCCGGCGTCCGACGGCGGCGAGACTCCCAGCCGTCCATCCACTTGCCGCGCTCGGTGTAGAGCCCCTCCTGCCAGATGGGGTCGGTGTCGCGCACCAGGTTCTCCATGGGCGCGAAGAACTCGTCGTTGGTCACCAGCGCCGCGCCGCCGAGGCGCTCGTTGGCCAGATCGATCAACCCTGCCGGGGCGATCTCTCGTCGCTTGCCGCTCATGCTCTGCCTCGTCGAAGGACGGCGCCGCAGGCGAGGTGCTGGCCTGCGGGGGGGGCGCCGTCGAGTGGGTTGTGGGGATCGCGGTCGAAGACGCACGCCCCGCGCACCCAGGTCGCCCGGACGACCCCGTCAAGGCGCAGGCCGGCGTAGGGGGTCGTCGCGTGTCGGTGGGCCAGGGCGGCAGGATCGACCGTGAAGCTCGCCTCGGGATCCCAGACGACCAGATCGGCGTCCATGCCGGGGGCAAGGCGCCCCTTGCGGCCGTCGAGCCCGGCCAGCGCTGCGGGCGCGGCGCTGAGCCAGCGCGAGAGGGTCGGCAGGGTCACGGCCCGGGCACGGGCCTGGGTCCAGACGGCCGGCAGCAGCAGCTGCAGGGAGGCGATGCCGCCCCAGGCCTCTGAGAAGTCCCCGGTGGCGAGGCACTTGAGCTCCGGCGGGCTCGGGGAGTGATCGGTGGCGATGAGATCCAGATCGCCGGCCTGGAGCGCGTCCCAGAGGGCCTCGCGGTGGAAGCGCTGGCGGATCGGCGGCGCGCACTTGAAGGCGGTGGCGCCGTCGGGGATCTCCTCGGCGCAGAAGGTCAGGTAGTGCGGGCAGGTCTCGGCGGTGAGGGCCACCCCACGGGCGCGGGCCTGACGCAGCAGGGCCACCGTGCCCTGATCCGCGACGTGGACGACGTGGATGTGGGCGCCGAAGCGCTCGGCCAGCGCAATGAGGTGGGCCACGGCCTGCTGCTCGGCCTCGGGCGGGCGGCAGGCGAGCCACGCCGCATGTCGCCTCGGGTCGCCCCCTGGCCAGGGCTCAAGGGCCGGGGGCCACTCGGCGTGGACGAGCAAGGGCGCCTTCAGGGCGGCCAGGATCGGCAGGGCCTCCTCGATGTCCTCAAGCGAGACGTGGCTGAACTCGTCGACCCCGGAGGGAGACATGAAGCACTTGAAGCCCCAGGCGCCGGCCTCGAAGAGCGCCGACAGGTCGGCGGCATTGCCGGGCACGAGGCCGCCCCAGAAGCCCACGTCCACGCGGCACTTGCCGGTGGCCTCGGCGATCTTGATCTCCAGCGCCTCGGCGCTGGTGGTGGCGGGGATGCTGTTGAGCGGCATCTCCACCAGGGTCGTGACCCCTCCGGCGGCGGCGGCGGCGGTGGCGGTCTCAAAGCCCTCCCAGTGGGTCCGCCCGGGCGCGTTGATGTGGACGTGGGTGTCGACGAGCCCCGCCATCAACACCCCGTCGCCCAGATCGACGATCCTGGCGTCGCCTTGAGGCGAAGGGGAGCCATCTCCCACGCGCGCGATCGACTCGCCGTGCACATGGACCCAGCCCGGCCCCACCTTCCCCTCGGCCACCAGGCGCGTCGTCTTGAGGATGAATTCACCCGTGTGCATGTGCGGGTATTTCCTTGAGATTTCCAGCGTCGCCGCCTGCCTCGGGCGCCGGTCGGCTTGACACGGGCGCGCTGAAGGAGTCCATAGGTCAGGCGGGAGCATAGGCGCAAGCGGCCCCGAATGCCAGCGCCGCGTGCGCTGACGGCGCCGGCCCTGGCGGCCGGCCAGCACAGGGAGGCCCGTCGGTGAAGAAGATCAAGATCCTTGGAGTCCCGCTGGACATGGGCGCGGGCAGGCGCGGGGTGGACATGGGGGTCAGCGCCTTGCGGCTTGCGGGCCTGGCCGAGTCGCTCGAGAGCCTGGGTCACAGCGTCGAGGACTGCGGCAATGTGGAGGTCCCGGTGGTGGAGACCGTCCGGGACGACGAGTTCCTGCGCTACGGCGGGCTCATCGCCAAGACCTGCCAGCGGACCTACGACTGGTGCCGCGGCATCTCCCCGGATGACTTCGCCATCGTCCTGGGCGGCGATCACTCCTTGTCGATGGGGTCGATCTCGGGCCTGGCCCAGCACGGCCGCACGGGGGTCATCTGGATCGACGCCCACACGGACATCAACACCCCGGACTCGAGCCCCTCGGGCAACCTGCACGGCATGCCGCTGTCGCACCTGCTGGGCTACGGCGATGAGCGGCTGACGGGGATCTGGGGCGGCGGCGCGGTGCTGCGCCCCGAGGATCTGGTCTACATCGGGGTGCGCAGCGTGGACGGCCGGGAGCGGCGGCTGGTCAGCGATCTGAACATCCGCGCCTTCACCATGAAGGAGATCGACGAGAAGGGGATCGCCTACGCCGCCCGGGACGCCATCGCCCGGCTCTCGCACCTGGACAGGATCCACGTCTCCTTCGACGTCGACGTCCTGGACCCGTCCATTGCGCCAGGCGTCGGGACCCCGGTTCGAGGGGGCCTGACCTATCGGGAGGCGCACCTGCTCATGGAGCTGCTCAGCGAGCCCGGCTTCGTCACCAGCCTCGACATCGTGGAGGTCAACCCCATCCTCGATCACAAGAACATCACCGCGGCCATCGCCGTCGAGATGGTCACCAGCCTGCTCGGCAAGGCGATCATCTGAGGTCCCTGCGCGCCCCTCACCCCGGGTGGGAGAGCAGCCACAGGCGGTTGGGCAGGCCCGCTCGGCGCTCCGCCCTCAGGAGGTCGATCTGCTGGCCGGCCTCCAGATCGGCGTGCAGGGCCTTGATGGCCTCGGTGTCGTCGGCGTCCACGAAGCGGTCCCCGCCCTCGTCCCGGCGCCGCCAGCTCGCCTTCAGAGGGGCGGCGACGCGCTCGGGATCGACGTCGATGCGGTAGACGAGGGTCTCGGGGTGCGTGTGGGCGGGGGTGTAGGCGCCAAGGAGCCTCATCCTCCCCAGGCCCAGGTGGATGTTGAGGCTGGCCGAGGCCCACTGGGTGGCGCCGTATTGCCGCTCGGCGCGCGCGGCCAGGAGCCCGAAGGCCTTGGTCAGCGTCGCGAGGCCGTCGAGCGGCTCTGCGCGGGCCACGAGGTTGGCCGAGGCGAGGTTGTGGCCAAACCACGCGCCCTGCTCGGCGCACCGAATGGCGATCCACATCGACAGGGGGATGAAGTCCTCATCGTGGCGGCGGCCTTCGACCTTGTAGGCGCGCCGCACATCCACGGGCAGGTCGCGCGCCGGTCGGCCGAAGCCAAAGATGAGGCCGGGGAACTCCCCGCAGTCGAAGAGCACCCAGCGCGGCATCAGCATGGCCTGATCGCCGAAGGAGAAGGCGTCCATCGCGTGCAGGGCCTCGATCACCGGGCCGCTGCTCAGGCGCGTCGGGTCGAAGATTCGATCCTCGCGGATCGCGAGGCCGAAGGGGGCCAGGTTCAGCGCGCCGAGGTTGGATCGGGCGGTCATCAGGTAGGGCTGGCAGGTGTCGATGAGGTGTCGGTGGCGCGCCGACAGGGCGGCGGTGTCCAGATGATCCATCGGGGTCTCTCCGGGCTCGGGCGAGGCGCTCGCCAGAGTGCGCCGCGGCGCCGCTCGGGGCAAGCCCCGACGGGTTGCCGAGCGCCCATGATTCGAGCGTAATTTCTTTCAAGGGCTTGATGATCCAAGTCAGGATGCACTAAACAGATTGACAAGCTGCACGGGTGTGCGGCATGTTCTGCGAAGAAGAGGCCCAATTTTCTGGGCCGCAGGCGACCAGCCTGGAGGTTGGCGGCGCTGGGCCGTCGTAGCGCCGAGGTCGAGGACGACGGCGCGGCTTACATGGCGGCTTGAGGCCGCCGATAAACCATCTGTTCTTTGGAGAGGAACATCATGGCCATTCACATTGCTGAGACAAACACCCACAACAACTTCGCCAAAGGTCGGATCAGGGTTCAGGTCATCTCCAACCACGGCGTCGTGCTGTGCTACTGCGACGGCGAGGAGGCGGACACCGAGGCGCTCTACCAGATGGCGGACGATGAGGGCGCCGAGGGCCTGGAGATCAAGAAGAAGTCCCTCAAGAGCGGGCAGGAGATCTGGACGGTGAGCTCCCAGAACGGCGCCGCGATCGACGAGGCGGTCTGATCGCAGACCAGGGCTGCTGACCGCTCATCGGGGCAGCAGCTTGAGGAGCCGCGGCGTGGCGCGGCTCAGATCGCCGGTCTGGCCAAAAGTCTCCAGGAGCCCTTCGGCGCCTGGCCTCACCTCGCCGGAGAAGATCTCGACCTCGTTGAGCACGACCCGGACAGGGCGCGCGGGGTCGATGAGGCCCGGCGGCGGGGCGATCTCCAGGAGCCTCGGGGGGTTCTGGGTCTTGATCGTGATCAGGGTGTGGTCGGGGGCGTCGGCGATCTCGGCTTCTAAGGTCCCGGTGCCCTGGGCCCGGACCCAGTAGATCCACTCCGGGGCGTCGGCGTGGTCGGGGTGGAAGAGGAAGCTGCGGCGCTGGACGCGCTGCAAGGTCAGCATCCACCCGACGATCTCGGGGTTGAGGTGCGAGAAGAAGTCGTGGCCGCCCCCCTCAATCTCGATGTAGCGCGGGGGGTTTCCGACCTCGGTCAGCAGCGCGACCATCTGTCGGGCGTGGTCGACGCCGATGTTCCCGTCGCGCGTGCCGTGGGTGATGAAGATGGGCATGTGGGGGATGTTCTGGCGCAGCTTGACGCGCTCGATCATCGCGCCGCTGCGAGGGGTGAGCCCGGCCCACATCCACGGCATCCTTGCGCCGAAGTGCCACGTCCCGATGCCGCCGTTGGAAAAACCGCCGAGGATCACCCTGTCCGGATCCACGCTGTAATCGCGCAAGAGCTGCCGCACGAGGCCCTCGACGGCGGCCTTGCCCTGGTCCGTGTGCCAGACGCCGCCCGGGAGATCCGGGCAGGCGATCAACATCCCGGCCTGGGGCTCCTGCCACTTGAGCCGGCACATCCCCGGCCCATTGCCCCCCTTGCCGTGCAGGCTGACGTGGAGCGGCAGGGGGCGCGCGGGGTCGTAACCGTCCGGGACGAAGATGGCGTATTGGAGCTGGGCGCCGTCGGCCAGCGTCATCGTCGCCATGTGCTTGCCCGAGGCCCTGGGGGGCGCGGCGTAGGCCCGGCGCAAGAGCGCCTGCAGGCCGTCGAGGCCGAGGGACTCCTCAAGCGCGGCGGCGGCGGCGGTGCGCTCTGCCTTAGTCTTGATCTTATAGTAATCTCGGACACTTAGCGCGAGATCGTCCGCGGCGTTGGGGACGAGCCAGGGGGGGATCTCGGGGGGCTCGGGGCGAGGCGCCTCGTCGTCGAGTTGCGCGTCTTGAGCGGCCCTGTCGAGGTCCTGACTGGGGCGGCGCGAGGCCAGGAGGCGCCCGCCCTGGCGCCGGACGAAGAAGCGCCCCTTGCGGCCCTGGTAGATCAGCGCGACGAGGGTCTTTCGGGCGTCGAGGGTGATCTCCAGGGTGTCGCCGGGCCGGGCGTGCCTGGACAGGTCGATCAGGGGCGCCAGGGCGCGATCAAGCTCAAGGCGCTGGCCGCCGGGGACGCCGAGGCTGCCCAGGAGCGCGTTGACGCTCTGGTCGGCCTTGAGGGTGCGGCGGTGGGTTCGCTCGCCGCGCTGCTGGGCCGAGGCGGCTGGAGGGTGGATCGTCAGCGCGCCGACGGCGCCGACGAGCAGCGCGAGGATCACCGCCGCGCGGGCCGTCGCGGGCCGCGCCTTCGAGGCCGCCTTCTGGCTGGGGTCGTGGGGCAATCGCCGCTCCTGGTCGGGTGCTGCGGGCCGCCGCGCAGGTCGCGCTGGCGATGACTCCACCCCTACCACCTCAAGGTCCGCGAGGCCAAGATCGCGAGCGCGTTGTTCACGGAGGGTCGCGGTCAGCCTCTCGCCTGCCACATCAAGGTCCGCGAGGCCAAGATCGCGAGGTGGCGGGGCCGCGTATCGACTTGGACCGGCAATGGGGGTTAAATGGGTCTCTTCGTGTCGAGGTGGTCGAGGAAAGTCGAAGGAGAGCGCGCATGTCCACGTCAGCGGGCCTGGGGCAGCGGTTGAGGGGGATGTCTTCGGATCAGGCCACTCGGCTGGCGCTGCTCTTCGGGGTGATCTACTTCGTCCAGGGTATCGGCGAGCCGACGACGGGGTTGATCTCGCAGCCGACCAAGTCGCTGCTGCGCAGCTGGGGTCTCGGGGCCGAGGAGATCGCCGGCTTCATGCTGGTGGTGGGCTTCCCCTGGTACATCAAGCCCTTCTTCGGGCTGTTTACGGACTTCATGCCGATCCTGGGGTCGAGGCGCAAGAGCTACCTGCTCTTGTCGACGATGGTGGCGGCCCTGGGGTTGATCCTGGCCGGAGTGATGGATCTGCCCCACGGCTCGACCACGTTGCTGATGATCCTGCTGCTGCTGCCTTGCGCGGGGGTGGCCTTCACGGACGTGGTCGCCGACGCGCTGATGGTCGAGAAGGGGCAGCCGCTGGGGCTGACGGGCCGGCTGCAGTCGGTGCAGTGGGGGGCCTTGTACACGGCGGGCATCCTGACGGGGGTCATCGGCGGCTTTTTGAGCGAGCACAAGCTGCAGCAGCTCGGCTTCATCATCTGCGGGGCCTTGACGCTGGTGACCTTCACGATCGCCTTGTTGGTCGTCAAGGAGGATCGCACGGCGAAGATCGACGCGGCCAGCGCCAAGGCGACCCTGCGGGTGACCTGGTCGACGATCCGCAATGGCTACATCGTCCCGGTGGCGATCTTCTTGTTCTTGCTCAACTTCAACCCCTTCTCCAGCGACGTGCTCTACGTCCACATGACCGAGGCGATGGGCTTGAGCGAGCAGTTCGTGGGCAACACCTACTCGGTCGGCAGCGTCGCCTCGATCCTGGGCTGCGTCGTCTACGGCGCCGTGGCGCCGCGCATCAAGCTGCGGCCGCTGATCCACATCTCGCTGGTGACCATGGTGCTGTGCAGCCTGGGCTACTGGGGCCTGTCGGGGGAGGTCTCGGCGATGGTGATCGCCGCGCTCGTCGGCTTCTTCTACATGATCACGACCCTGGTGCAGCTCGACATGGCGGCGCGCTATTGCCCGCCTGAGTCGGCCGGGACGGTCTTCGCGCTCTTGATGTCGCTCAGCAACCTGAGCGTGTCGCTGTCGAGCCGGGTCGGGGGCGGCTGGTACGAGGGCTGGAAGGCCGATTGGGGCGCCGAGCGGACCTTTGACGTCCTGGTGGCCATCGGGGCTGGCTTCACGGCCGCCTGCTGGCTGATGCTCCTGATCCTGCCCAAGGACAAGGAGGGCGACGATGGCGCCAGCGGCGACGCCAAGGGCGACGAGGGATCGCCAGCCCCGGAGGCCGACGCGGCCTGATCCCCGGCGTAGCCCTCGACAGGATCGCAGCGCCGCACGGCATCTCTTCGGGATCGCAGCGCCACACGACTGATCTTCGAGGGTCGCAGCGCCACGCGGCCTCTCTTCAGGATCACAGCGCCACGCGACCGATCTTCGAGGATCGCAGCGCCACGCGACCGATCTTCAGGATCACAGCGCCACACGACTGATCTTCGAGGGTCGCAGCGCCGCACGACCGATCTTCGAGGATCGCGCAGGAATCTCACGCCCGGAGGCTGCGCTCAGTTCTTGACGGTCCTGCAGCCGAGCTCGACCTCGACGATGTCGGCTTCCATGGCGCAGATCTCGGGGCACAGGTGGATGAGGGTGGGGCGCACGGGGTTGTCGTAATACCAGCCGGCCGTCCTCGGGCAGTCCTCGGCGCTGTCGATCTGGGGGATGAGCGTTCGCTCGCTTCGATCGCTGGAGAAGAAGACGACGTTGACCTCTTCGGGGTTGACCTGCCGGCCTCCGCCGGGGTTCGGGATGCGGAAGGTGCAGGGCAGCTCGGTCCCCTCGCGCACGCGCTCCTCCAGGGCCAGGAAGATGGCGTCCCAGTTCTCCTGACAGACGGACTCGACCAGGCCGCCGGTGCGCTCGCTCAGGTCGATGTAGGTCTGCCCGCGCTCCTCGCCGCAAGAGCACTCCTCATCGTCAAAGACCCCGCAGCCGGGCTGGTAGCCGACCAGATCGACGATGCTGTGGAAGCGCGCGGAGGCCAGCGGCTCGCCCTGGCGCGCCATGAAGGCGGCGAAGTCGTCGGCGTCGGCCCCGAAGCCGGAGTTGTCGTCGGTGACCATGATGAAGTGGGCCTGCGCGCCCGTCCTCAAGAATCCAAGCCACTGGTTGGCCGTGGCGATGGCGACGTCGAGGCCGTCGCGGCTGTGGACGCCCTGGCGGACGTGCAGGTAGCGCTCGCTGTCAAGGTCGGGGCAGACGGCCTCGGCGCTCAAGGGCGGCGGCGCGCAGATGGGCAGGAAGCACTGGGCCTCGCCGCAATAGGCCTGGTCGCTGCCGATGATGACGACCCGATAGTCGAGCGTCGAGGCGCCGATGCGCTCGGCGAAGCGGTCGATGTTTTGCTCGATCAGCGCGATCTCCTCCCCCATGCTCGGCGAGGCGTCGATGATCCAGAGGATGTCGACGGGCTTCAGGGCGCTCTCGGCAAGGACATTGAAGGCCACGCAGGCCTCGTCGGCGTCCGACAGCCGGACATCCTCCGGGGTGCCCTGGTCGGCCTCCTGGCCGGCGTCTTCGGCCAGGGGCTCGGGCTCCGGCGAGCCCTCCGGGGATGGCTCCGGGTCGCGGGCGTCGAGCCCCGCGCCCGCGTCCCGGTCTCCGGCGGCGTCTGGCGTGGAGTCGGCCGCTCCGGGGGACGAGGCGGTGTCTGCACAGGAGGGCGCTATCAAGATCAGGGGGGCGGCGAGCAGGGCCAGGAAGGTGCGGTCGCTCATCGGATCTCCAGAGATGGCAGACTGAGGGCTGGCATCGCGCTCCTTGAGGCGCGCCTGGAGTCTAACACGCCTTGGGCGATCGTCCCACCGAGCGCGGCAGGTTGGCTCAGGGAAGGCTCCAAGCCCCTTCGACGCCCCACGCCCGACGAACGCCCCACGCACGATGAACGCCCCACGCACGATGAACGCCCCACGCTCGACGCTCACCCCCACGCACGACGAACGCCCCACGCTCCTCGCACCGCCCGTTGGGCGGGCTCGTCGGGTGGGGCTTGGATGCGCGGGTGGGCTGCGCCCTGTCGGTCGCAGGCCTGCGCAAGGCCCAGGTCGACACCAGGTGCGGTGAAAACCCAATCCGTAGGCCCACTTAGGCGCGATGATCCGGCCCTTCGATCCTCCCTCACCCGCCCGCCGGCCTGCGCCCAACGGGCGCAGCCCCCCCGCGCACCCAAGCCCCACCCGACGAGCCCGTCCCCGGAGGGGGCGGTGCGAGGAGCGTGGGGCGTTCGGGGCGGTTCGATCGTGACCTCGTCGAGCGAACCTGAGGACGCGGGGGATCAGATCGCCGCAGTCTCGGTGGCGTGGTTGGCCACGGTGGGCGGCAGGACCTCGCCGCGGGCCTGGAGGGCCAGCGCCTCGGGGTGGCGCCCGTAGTGGGCGCGCACGACCTGGGCGAGCGCCGCGCGGACGGCTAGCGTCAGGACGCTGGGGGAGTCGTCGGGCAGGGCCTCGACGATCTGGGTCAGGAGCTCGTCCTGGGGGGGGGTCAGGCGAGGGATCCATGAGTCCAGGAGGTCGCGGTCGACCCGGTTGGGGAGCGAGCCCATGATGCCGACGTCGTTTTGATCGTGGATGAGCAGGCCTGAGCTGGTGCCGCGATCGAGGGTCAGGACCTGGAGGAGGTAGACCGAGTGGTAGTGGAGCTGGTCGGCGATCTGGTCGTCGGTCGGCGGCGCGGCGGCCTGGAGGGCGCCGTCGACGATCGCGAGGTAGGCGTCGATGACGGACTCGGTGAAGCGCGCCACGAGGGCCTCGTCGGCGGCCTCGTCCCCGGAGCTCCATTGCTCCAGGTAGGCGTGCGCCACCCCGCGGTGGCGGCTCAGCGGCGGGATCTCGAAGTACCTGTCGCCCTGGGCGAGCGCCTCCTCCAGCGTGCCCGGCGAGGCGCCGTCGAGGCCGCACCGGAGGGCCTCGATGAAGCGGCTGCGGTCGGCGTCAGCGGGGATGGCGGGGTTGAGGTCTGCCATCAGGCGCCAGCCGCCGCCGCCGCCGCGCATCGCCGTCCAGGAGACGTGCATGTGCATCGAGGGGGCCAGCGGGTGGGCCGGGTGGACGATGCAGGACAGCGCCGTGGCCGAGGACAGGCGCTTGTCGGGCATGTCGTCGTAGTGGATCGCCGAGACGTTCAGGGAGGCGCGGTTGAGCAGCGCCGTCCCGGTCGCCTCCAGGCGGTGGCCGCCGCCGTGGATTCCGCCGTCGCGGAGCCACTGGGCGGGCTGCAGGGTCTCGCCCGCGCCGTGGCGGCGCGACAGCTCGTCGAGGCCCTCGGCGAAGCGGGCCTGGAGCCGGTCGAGCTGCTCGCACACCCGGCGGGCCTTGTCCGATGCGGGGAGGGTCAAGGGCATGATCTTGCTCACCTTCTTGGGCGCTCGTCCCGAGCGCGCGGCCAGGGCCTATTGTCTCCGCAAGGACAGCCCGTGGCAACAGCAAGCCGGTCGAGTCAACAAGGCCCAGTTCAAGAGCAAAGTGGCTGTTGAGGAGGCGAGAGATTGCTGGGGGGCGTTTTGTTGAAGGCTTTGATTTGATTTGTTTTTGTTGTGTTTGGTGAGAGTGACAGGATCGCAATCGGGCTGGTTCGGGCTCAAGGGCGGCTCTGGTCAGTCACCAGCTGTTTGAAGAGCGCCAGCGGATCCAGGGGAAAGGAGAGCGCGCCTGAAATCCTCCGTCGGAGCAAGGCGCGTGTGGCGGCGGTGTACTGGGCCTGAGGCGTGGTGAGTCTGGCGAGCTGTCGGCTGGCTTCTTTGGCCAGATCGATGTGTCGGCGGTCGTGATCGCGGTGGGTGCCGTCGAGGATGTTCAGGAGCGTCTGGACGAGGCTCAGGTGTTCCCTGCGCACCTCGTCGAGTTCGCCTCGGTCGAGCCCGAGCGCCTGGATGGTGATGCGAGCCCGCCTGTTGTCGCCGCGCGCGAAGGGAAAGCCAAAGCGGAAGTCGATGAGGGCTTCCGGGTCTTCGTTGTCGGGCTTGATGAAGACGGGCTGCTCGCGGCGGAGTCGGGCTGCGTTTCGGTGGGAGGTCACGCGATCCGAGGGGTTGAGGAGGGGGAAGAGGCTCGCTTTGTGGCGGCGGTTGCACAACTCACAGGCCAACATGAGGTTGTCCCAATCGTAAGCGAGCCAGTAGTAACCGGGATAGGTGAGCGCAGCGGTGCCGTCGTCTCGCACGGCGGCCTTGGGCCGGAAGTGTTCGACGTCGCCGGAGGTGATGTGGGTGAGCTTGGACTCACAGAAGCAGCACTTTTTGTGCTGAGCGTCGATAAGAGCCTGTTTGACAGATTCGTGGCCGTAGATCTCGCGATCAAAGGTAAACTTACGACGATCGCGGGTGGTCTTGCGGAAGTCGGCTTCGTGGTAGTGGAAATCGACGCTGTGTTGTCCGCGCCGCCGAGGCCCCTCCATGCTCAGGATGTCGGGCCGGTGTGGTTTGTGGATACGGATCATGGCTCAGAGGGTTGGAGACTTCTTGAGGTGCTTCGCGAAGCGCTTGATCAGGTCGCGCGCCTCGATCTCATCGCTGTCCACGCCATAAGGCAGGCTCTCGAGCTCTTCGGTGATCGCCTCCAGGCGGGCTTCGTCCTCGGCTGAAAGCTCGTCCTGGGTTGCGAGCCGGCGGCGTTCTTCGAGGAGCGCGTCGAGTTGAGGGGGTCTTGCGCTGTCGAGCCCGAAGAGATCGCTGGTCAAGAGTTGGTCCACGCGCCAGCCACGGACGGATCTGGGGTTGTTGTCGATCACGACGTGATCGCCTTCGCGCCGCAGCACCGCGAGGTTGGCATCCGCGGCGGCCTGGACGATGAGAGGGCTGTGGGCGGTGGCGATGAACTGCACGTTGGGAAAGCGCTCCGAGAGGTAGCTCATCAGCTTGCGCTGCCAGGAGGGGTGCAGGTGCAGGTCGATCTCGTCGATCAGGACAAGGGCGGGTGTGTGGAGGGGGTTGTCGTGCCCCCACAAGTCGGCGCTGTCCAGGTGGCTGCCCAGATGGACCATCCAAGCAATCAGAGTGCGGTATCCAAGGCTCAAGCCCCGCACAGGAACCCAGCCAAAGGGCGTCATGGCCTCGACGGCGGGTTTGAGGCGCCGCCCATCCAGCCCGATGATGCGAAAATCTTCAACACCAGGCAGGAGATCTATCAATAACGCCTTGGTCCGTTCAAATCTGTCTGTCTTATTGACTCTGTCTGCGTAATCGGCCCTGACCAGCCATTCTTCTGCGTTGAAGAGCGGAGTATCGTCCTGGAAGAGGCTCAGAGTGAGGTCGTCTGACTCCGATTCAGTCATGTCTCCCTTGCCCATCCGGCGAGACGCACCGTAGCCCAGACAGAAGATGGTGGGTGTGATTGTGGGCAACATCCAGGCGAGGTGATCTTCAGGGAGTTTGTCGATGTCAACGCCTTTACAGTGCTCAGATCTTGCGAAGTTTTCTTTGGTGTCGCCGTTTTGTTTGTACGCAGGGTTGACCCGCAACTCAAGAGGGATGGTGTCTCGCTGTGGATTGATGTTGTCGAACGTGCTGCCCAGGGCGATCGTGGCAGTGAGTCGAAAGGCCCCTCCATCGCGCGATAGCCCCGCCAGCTCGTCGCTGTGGGGATGCTCATCTCCATGGGAGAAGTGAGTCGCAACGACGCCTGCCAGATGGGCAATGCATTGGAGCAGAGTCGTCTTCCCGACCCCGTTTTCACCCAGGATGATGGTCCAACGGGCCGGGCTGCCTTGTTCGTTGAACAGTTCGAGCACTTCTCGTTTCTTGAAGCACCGCACGTTCTCCAAACCAACCGAGAGGAGATAGGCTGGGACGTCGTGGGTCATCGATCACTCCTTCCAGATGATCTTCCAGGGGCGGCGCTTGAGCTCGCGGAGCATCTCCTTGAGGTCGTCGTAGAGCTCCTCGTCGGTGACGAGCCCTCCGACGGAGCCCTTGCCGGCCTTGATGTCGGCGACCATGGCGCGCACGTCGCCGGAGGAGGCGGCGAAGTCCTCGGTGGTGGTGTAGATGTTGTCGATGGCGCCCTCGATCTGGGGGCGCTTGGTGGCCGTGATCTGGTCGACGGTGGTGGCTGCGGACTCGACGCGGTCCAGCGTCGAGAGGGTCTTGTCCATGACGGGATCGACGCCGCGGTCGAGCTTGCCGGTCAGGCTGCGGGTGCTGGCCAGCGCGGCGCGGACGTCGTCGCCGCCGCCGAGGCCGACCTTCAGGGCGCCGGTGATGTCGGTGGCGTCCTGGGAGACGACCTCGGTGTTGCTGAGGATGTTGCGCACGGTGGTCTTGTTCTCGACCAGGATCTCGTCGCCGTGCTTGACGAGGCTGTTGGTGTTGCGGATCAGGTCGCCGATGGGGATGTCGTCGCGGCCGATGAGGTCGGCGACGTCGTTGAGGACCTCGGCGGCGCGGGCCAGCAGGATCTCCATGCGGGGCGGGTCGATGCCGCGCAGCTTGGCGCCCTTGGCCACGGGCGGCTTGCTCAGGCCCGGCGAGATGATCTCGATGAACTTCTCGCCCAGGACGCCCTGGGTGGTGATGTAGAACTGGCTGTCCTGGCGTACGGCGTCGGCCATCTCCTTGTCGAGCACGACGTGGACCCGGACCATGACCTCGCGGCCGACGTCCTCGTCGTACTTGCCGCCGAGGAACTCCAGCTTCTGGACCTGTCCGGCCTTGATGCCGCTGATGGCCACGTCCGCGCCGGGCTTGAGGCCCCCCGCGTGGCCGTAGTCGACGTAGATGACGTGGCCCTTGTCGAAGGTGAAGTCGCCCAGGATGATGATGAAGGCCACCAGCAGCGCGATGCTGAAGAGCACAAGCGCGCCGACCTTGACCTCGATGGCCGTCTCTTTCTTCTGCATGACGCCCTCTAGTCCTCCATGGGGCCCTCGGGCTGCCCCTGGATGAACTGCTGGATGATGGGGTTGTCCGTGGACTTGAAGTCCGCAGGGGTGCCATCGAGCATGAACTCCCCTTGATAGATCATCGCGATGCGGTCGGCCACCCCGAAGATCGACCGCAGGTCGTGGCTGATGACGATGCTCGTGACCCCGTACTCGTCCGAGAGCCGCCGGATGAGCTTGTCGATCATGTTGGCGCTGATCGGGTCGATGCCCGTCGTCGGCTCATCGAAGATGACGAAGTCCGGATCGAGCGTCAACGCCCGCGCGATGGCCACCTTCTTGCGCATCCCGTCGCCGAAGTCCGCCGGGTAGCGCTCGGCCTCGCCCTGCATGCCCACCAGCGCCAGCTTGTCGATGGCCAGCTCCCTGGCCTTTCGAACCGACACATTGCGGTGCTTGCGGATCGGCAGCGCGACGTTGTCGAGCAAGGTCATCGAGTCAAAGAGGGTCGCGTTCTGGAAGACCATCGCGCAGCGCTTGCGGATCGGGTAGAAGTCCTTCTCCTTGAGCGCCGTGATCTCCACGCCATCCAGGATGATCCGCCCCGAGTCCGGCTGAAGCAGCCCGATGAGGTGCTTGACCAGCACCGACTTGCCCGCCCCCGACGCCCCGATGATGAAGAAGATCTCGCCCTTGTGGACCGTCAGGCTGACGCCCTTGAGGACCTGCTTGCTCCCGAAGCTCTTGTGGATGTCGATGAACTCGATCATGACCCCCCTTATAGCATGAACCGGCGCGTTGCACTCTCGCCCTGGCTCCTCTAGATTCTCGCCGTCCGCAGCAACACCCGAGGATCGGCGCGCGATGACCCATCAACCCCTCGCCAGTGTCTTTTTTGTTGTTATTTCAATGCTTTGCGCCGCTTCGTCGCCCGCCGCCGCCCAGGCCGGGGCCGATGGGGAGGGCGGCGACGCCCCCCAGGGTGGGGGCGCTCCAGCCGGCGGCGCCGAGGTCGATCCGGTCAACGACGCCGCCGGGCAGGGCGGCGATCCCTCGTCGGGCGAGGTCGATGGGGTCGTCGATCCCGTCGAGCCGGGCGCGGAGGGCGAGGAGAGCCCGACGGAGGCCGAGGCCGCCGCGGGGCGGGCGCGCGACGAGGCGCTCGGCAAGGTCGACCGGGCGCGCAAGCTGGCCCGCGTTCAGGAGTGGGACGAGGCGATCGCGCTGCTCAAGGCGGCCTACCTCACGCTGGACGACCCCGAGCTGCTCAGGATGCTC
This sequence comes from Pseudomonadota bacterium, assembly GCA_005804885.1. GTDB lineage: Bacteria > Myxococcota_A > Bradymonadia > Bradymonadales > SYOX01. Next base: position 7,510 of record SYOX01000115.1, on the reverse strand, counting down.
GGCGAGCTCCACGCCGCTCGGGGGGACGCGGCGCGCTCGGACGCCGAGGCGGCGGTGCGCTTCTTCGACGACTACCTCCAGGACCCCGACGTCGGGGAGATGTCCAAGGCGCCGGTTCGGGAGCGGCGCGACGCGCTGGCCGAGGAGATCGGGCAGGCCAGCGCCAAGGTCGTCGAGGGAGAGTCGGGCTTCTTCGACTTCGACGACTGGGAGTTCGAGTCGGGCGGCGCGCTGGCGGGCCGCCCCGGTCACCTGTACCTGACGGCCGGCGCGCGGATCTCCTACAACGAGGGCGCGGAGTTCTCGGCCCGTCGCGGCGGCGGCGGCCCCGAGCCCGACGCGCGGGTCGAGGATCAGTGGATCCACGGCGGCGTCGGAGGGGAGGTGGAGGTGGGCGGCTTCATGAGCGAGCGGATGTCGCTGGGGCTGGCGGTGGGGCTCGACGGGATGTCCTGGAAGAGCCGGGCGGCGCAGGAGGAGTTCGAGACCGAGTCGATCAGCGGGCTCAGGCCGAGCCTGTACGGCAACCTGCGCCTGCACATCGGCTGGGGCCTGCACGTCGGCGCGTCGATGGGCGGGGATCTGATGGTCGTGACGCAGAGCAGCGATCCGATCTGCGATCCGGCCACGGGGGTGTGCCCGGACTTCAAGGTCGACGCGGGGATCGAGGGTTTTCGCTTTGTCTACGGGGGTTTGCTGGGGTACAGGGCGGAGCTTTCGGAGGCGTGGTCGGCGGGCGTGGACGTGGCGGTGAGGTTCCTGCCGGTCTTCGGGACCTTCGAGGGGTCCAGCGTCGGCGTCCTGCCGGCTTATCTGGAAGACTCCTGGATGCTCAACGTCGCGGTCGTGCTAAACTGGAACCTCTAGCGGGCGTCGTCCATCTCGGGCGCTGGCAAGGAGATCGGATGCTCCGATGGGCAGAGCTGGGGGGGCGAGGATGGGGTCGCGCCGTCGGGGGCGGCCCGTGGGGGCGCAGCGCGGTCGGCGCAGCGGCGCGCGCGGGGCTGGGCTGGGCGCTGGCGTGCGCGGCGCTGTGGTGGCTGTCGGGGTGCGGTTATGCGGTGGAGGAGCACCGTTGGGATCGGCGCTACGTCGAGCTTGAGCGGCTGATGGATCACGGCCAGATCCTGGAGGCGCGGGCGGGCTTCGAGGCGCTCCAGCACCAGACGACGCGGCCTGCGGATCGGCGCATGATCGAGTACAGGCTGGCGGTGCTGCTGGAGCGCGAGGGTCGCTGGCGCGAGGCGGTCAGGGCCTACGAGTTGCTCTGGAACGAGGGCGAGCGGGACGAGATCTCGGGCCACGCGGTCTTTCGTGCGGCGCAGGTGATGTACGCGCACCTTGGGGCGCCCGAGGAGGGGCTGCGGCTGTGGGAGGGGCTGCTCAAGGCGCTGCCGGAGGTGGTGGCGGCCGACAGGGCGCTGCAGGCGATCTTGGCCCACTGGGAGGGGCAGGGCGACACGCAGATGGCGCTCAGGGTGATCGACAGGCTCTACAGGAGCTTGCGGGAGACGAGGATCGGAGACAACCTGCTCTTCTCGCGGGCGGCGATCTCGCGGCGGCGGGGTGAGGGTTCGGTGGCGATCGTGGCCTACGAGCGGCTCCTGGAGCGCTACCCGACGAGCGGCCTTCGGGACGACGCGCGCTGGCTGATGGCCGAGATCCACCGCGAGGCGGGGCGCCACGAGGCGGCGTTGATCCAGCTCAAGCTGCTGGCCGAGGATCGGGAGGTGAGCTGGCAGCTGGGCAGCTACGACTCGGAGCTGACCGACGACGCGCGCTTCAGGCGCGGGGTGATCTACCTCGACGATCTGCGCGATCCGACGGGGGCCGAGGTGGAGTTCGCGCGCTTCGTGCGCGAGTTCCCCGAGAGCCTGCTTCGGGACGACGCGCGCTGGAACATCGTCCAGGCGAGGTTGCGGCGGGGGGATGGGGCGGCGGCGGCCCGTGGGTGCGAGGCGCTGGTGCGCGAGGAGCCGCGGTCGCGTTGGGTGGACGACTGCCACCGGGTGGTCGAGGCGCTCGGGCAGGGGGCCTCGGCCAGCTCGATGTCAGGGCGTGCGGTGGTGGAGTAGGGGCGAGCGGCGTGACGACGATCCGGGTGGAGAACATTACGAAGTACTACCTCGGCCGCAAGGTGCTCGACGACCTGACGCTGGAGATCCCCCACGGGACGAACCTGGGGTTGATCGGGCCAGGGGGGGCCGGCAAGAGCCTCTTGTTGAAGATCATCACGCGGCTGGTGGAGCCGGACAGAGGGAGGGTGTTCTTCGGGGAGGAGGACGTGACGGCGATGGACGAGCAGGCGCTGGTCAAGCTGCGCTTCGGCGTCGGGATGCTCTTTCAGAACTACGCGCTCTTTGACTTCATGAACGTGGCCGACAACATCGCCTTCCCTCTGCGGCAGAAGGGCAAGCTGTCCGAGGCCGAGATCCAGGCCAAGGTCCAGGAGCAGCTGGAGCTGGTGGGGTTGCCGGGCATCGGGCACCTCTTCGCCAACGAGATCTCGGGCGGGATGAAGAAGCGGGTGAGTTTTTGCAGGGCGGTGATCTCGGCGCCGAAGATCATCTTCTATGATGATCCGACGGCGGGGCTTGATCCGGTGACCAGTTCGAAGATCTTCATCCACCTGCGGCGGATGCAGCAGCAGGGCGGGGTGACCTCGATCACGATCAGCCATGATATTGGCGGGATCCGGGACATCTGCGACGACTTCGCGATGCTTGAGGGGGGCCGCCTGATCTTCCACGGCACGAGGGCGGCGATCGAGGCCAGCGAGGTGCGGCTGGTGCGTCAGTTCTGGGAAGGGAGCAGCGATGATTAGGGCGCTGGGCAGGCCGCTGGGCTACATCGGCGAGTGGTTCATGTCGCTGGCCTTCGACGTCGGCGGCGCGTGCCTGATGATGGGTCGGATCATGCGGGCGCTGATGCCGCCGCGGATCGACGCCCCGGAGATGTGGAAGAGCCTCTATCAAGTGGGGGTCAAGTCCTTCCCGATCGTGGTGGTCACGGCCATCTTCACCGGGGCGATCATGGTGATCCAGTCCGGGATCTACGTGAAGCAGTATGGCGCCGAGGGGCTGCTGGGGTGGGGCGCGGGCTTCAGCGTGCTGCGCGAGGTGGGGCCGATCCTGATCGGGCTGATGTTCTCGGGTCGGGTGGGGGCCAACAACACGGCCGAGCTGGGAACGATGATGGTCACCGAGCAGATCGACGCGCTGCGTGCGCTGGCGATCGATCCGATCCAGTACCTCGTGGTGCCGCGCTTCATCTCGATGGTGGTGATGATGTTCCTGCTGGTCGTCGTCGGGGATCTGACGGCGCTGGTCGGTGGGGCCTTCACGAGCCAGTACCTGCTGGGGGTGGACGTGGAGCTCTTCTACTGGTCGCTGGTGACCTATGTGGAGCTGATGGATTTCCTGTCGGGGGTCATCAAGGCGCTGGCCTTCGGGCTGGCCATCGGGGTGATCTCCTGTCACTTTGGCATGACGGTGCGCGGGGGTGCGGTCGGGGTCGGCCGCGCGGTCAACGACTCGGTGGTGGCCTCGGCCATTGCCATCTTCGTCCTGGATTACTTCTTGACCTACTTGATGAAATGAGCGCCAACGAGCCCGCCATGAGCCCCCTGCACCGGGCGCTGGCCTCCGTCGGCGAGCCGGTCGTCTTCGTCGTCGGGCAGCTGAGGGCGATCATCGCGCTCTTCGGCCAGACTCTGCATTACACCTTCCGCAGCCCGATCCGCTGGAAGGAGGTGATGGTGCAGGCGCACGACATCGGCAACCGCTCGGTGGTCTTCGTGGCCTTCACGCTGGGCTTTCTGGGGATGATCCTGGTCTTCCAGGCCGGCTTCCAGGCGCAGAAGATCACGGGCGATCTGCAGCTGCTCGGGGCGCTCTTCATGCAGCTGCTGCTGCGCGAGTTCGCCCCTACGATCACGGCCCTGATGCTGGCCACGCGGGTCGGCACGGGGATCGCGGCCCAGATCGGCTCGATGGTCGTCACCGAGCAGGTCGACGCCATGCGGATGAACGCGGCCCCGCCCGTCCAGTACCTCGTCGTGCCGCGCTTTCTGGCCTGCACGGTGATGACCGTCGTGCTGGTGATCTTCGCCGTCCTGGTGTGCTACCTGGCCGGGATGTTCACCGCGCAGTACGCCTTCAACGTCAACCCGCGCACCTTCGTCAACCTGAGCTTCGTGAGCATCGCCGACGTGGTCATCTGTCTGGTCAAGGCCTTCGCGTACGGGATGACGATCCCGGTGGTGGCCTCGCAGATGGGCCTGAGCGCCCACGGCGGCTCGGCGGGCGTCGGCTGGGCCACGACCCAGTCGGTGGTGAGCTGCTCGTTGAGCGTCGTCATCCTCGACTTCTTCCTCTCTGGCCTGAGCTACCCCATCCTGGCGCTGCTGTGAGGCGCCCCCTCATGCCCGATCGCCGCGCGCTCCCGATCGCCCTGCTTGCGGTCGCCACGCTCACCTCCTCGGCGGCCCTGGCCCAGGACCGCGAGCGGCGCTTCGAGGTCGTCTACACCCTCGTCGGCCGCCAGTTCCTCACCTTCGGCGGCCACGGTGATCTCTGGATCGGCTCAGGGACCATCGACACGCTGGCGAGCGGGGGTGTCGAGGCCAGGCGGGTCGGGTCCTTCACCGACAGGGCCTGGAGCGCGGGCCTGACGGTCGGGCTCGCGCAGGTCGTGTCGCCCTCGGTCATCTTCGAGGTCAGGCTCGGGGCCGGGGCGATCCTGTTCGAGGACGATCGGCTCGTCAGCGGCGACCTCGACGGCCGGGGAGAGCCCCACCTCGGGCACAAGATCGAGGCGGAGATCATCGGCCGCTGGTTCTCCACCCAGGGGCCCACGGCGGGGCTCGGCGCCAACCTGGCCAGCCTCGGCCTCCCCGACAAGAGCAGCACCTCGATGAGCCTCTCGCCTCGCCTTGGCTGGATCTGGTGGGGCGAGCGATTCGAGGACTTCGTGCAGGTGGAGCTGGGGTATCAGTTTCCCTTCGTCAACGGGTTCATCCCGGACATCGAGGGAGCCCAGCGCCCGCCGCCTGTCCAGACCACCTGGCACGGGCTCAACGTCGCCCTCCAGTGGGGCTTCTGAGGCCGCGATCGGCGACCGCCTGCGGCGTCAGCGCTCGTCAGGGCCGCTTCGAGGCGCAGGCGAGCCGACGGGGCGAGGCGCCTCCGTGGAAGGCGCGCCTCGGTGAGGGTGACTTTTTTCAAGGAGCGCGCTAGGGTGATGGGGTGTGGTTCCCAAGCGTGTGTGTTGTCATTCTGTTGAGGTCCAGCGGACCCTCCAGGAGCGCTGAAGCGTTGATAGAGGCAAGACGTCCTGCATCACCACGCGCATCCATCCTCGTCGTCGACGACGAGGCCCAGATGCGAGAGATGCTCTCGTTTGAGTTGACGGCGTCGGGATACGCGGTGGCCGTCGTCGACGACGGGCGCAGCGCGCTGGGGCTGCTCGCCGAGCGGCCCTTCGATCTGGTGATCGTCGATCTGAACATGCCCGACCTGGGCGGTGTCGAGCTGGTCCGGGAGTTCAAGGCGTGCGCGCCCGAGGTGGAGATCGTCGTGGTGTCGGGCGCCGCGACGGTCGAGGCGGTGATCGCGAGCCTCAAGGCGGGCGCCCTCGATTTCATACAAAAACCATTTGATATCAACGAGTTGAGATTGTCCGTCGGGCGCGCTCTGGAGCGCGCCCGGCTCCGCGGCGCCGCAGCGCTCTACGACGCCTGCCAGGAGCTCCTGAAGCTCGACGACGGCGACGGCCTGGCGTTGCGCGCCGTGGAGCTGGCGCGGCGCGCTCTGGGCTGCGATCAGTGTGGGCTGCTGGTGGGGTCTCCTGAGCGCTCGACCTTGACGGTCTCGATGGACGCCTCGGCCGAGCGCGCCCTGATCGAGCGCCTGGGGTCAGCGGCCATCGGGGCGTCGTCGCCGATCTTCCACGGCGCCGAGGCGCTCAAGGAGGGCGCGTGGTCTTCGGCGGCGGTGTACCCGCTCGCGGTCGCGGAACGGGCCATCGGGGCGCTGGTGATGTTGCGGGCCTCGGCCCTGCCGGGTTTTGACGAGCGGGAGCGGAGCGCGGCGGCGATCTTCTCGACCCAGCTCTCGCTGGCGCTGGACAACGCGCGGCTGGCCGTCGAGCTCAAGGGGCGCCTCGCGGCGCTTGAGGAGGCCCGGTCGAGGCTGGCGATCTCCGAGCGGCTGGCCGCGATAGGGCAAGTGGCCGCCGGCGTCGTCCACGAGGTCAACAACCCCGCGTCCTACATCCTGACCAACCTGGTCTTCATCAAGGAGGGGGTCGCGGCGCTCAGGGAGGTCGGTGAGGCCATCGAGCGCGGCGAGTCGGCCGCCGAGATCGCTGGCCTGTGGGCCAGGGAGGGCGGCGCGGCCTCCCTTCAAGAGCTCGCCGAGGCCGTCTCCGACGCCTACGACGGGTCGTTGCGGATCAAGGACATCGTGCGCGACATGCGCTCGCTGGCAAGCAGCGGCGAGGGCGTCGACAGCACCTACGACCTCAGGGAGGTGCTGCGCACGTCCTTGCGGGTCGTTGGCCCGCAGCTTGTGGGGGTGGCCCAGGTCACCATGGATCTGGTGGGCAGCGTGGAGGTCAGGGGCAATGCCTCCCGGATGATCCAGGTCTTCATCAACTTGCTCGTCAACGCCGCTCAGGCCATCGAGCAGTGCCCCAGGAGCGAGCCGCGCATTGCGGTCACAGGTCGACGCCAGAGCGGCAGGGTCGAGATCCGGGTGGCGGACAACGGGCCGGGGATGAGCCCGGAGGTCCAGGCGCGCGCCTTCGAGGCCTTCTTCACGACCAAGGGCGCGGGCAAGGGCACCGGCCTGGGCCTGGCGATCACCCGGGAGATCGTCGAGGCTCAAGGCGGGCAGCTCTCCGTCGAGTCCACCTCGCCGGAAGGGACGGTCTTTCTGGTGAGCCTGCCGTCGGCCTCGCTGACGTCCAACATCACGGGGGACTTTAGCGGGCTTCAGGCCGGCGTGTCCCGGCTCCGGCCCCATGTCCTGTTCATCGACGAGGATCCGGTGATGCAGCGGACCTTCGCGCGGACCTTCGCCAGCCGCTTCAAGCCCTTGAGCGCCGTGAGCGGCGAGGCTGCGCTGCGCGCGATCGACGAGGACGCGCCGGACGCGATCGTGTGCGCGATGCCGATGCCAGGGCTGGACACCCCCGAGCTGATGCGGTGCGTCAGCGGCAAGGGGCGCGGCCTGATCGCGCGGGTGATCTTCGTGGCGGACTCGACCTCCTGGGAGCCGCGGCTGGCGTCGGGTCACCTGCTGGAGAACCCGGTGCTTCCGAGGCCGCTGGACATCGAGCAGCTTCGGGTGTTGCTCTTGTCGATGACCTAGAACGCTGATTGGTTTGGTCGATGTCGTGGTAGAGGGCATCGGCCATCAGCACCACACCTGAATTTGGGCTGCTCTCGGTCGAATGAGAGTCAAAACGCCCTACTTCGTCACTGCCGATCCCGATAGGGACGGGATCC
>SYOX01000114.1 GCA_005804885.1 Pseudomonadota bacterium | reverse complement strand
GCTGGGATCGACTGCTTGACCGTGTTGACGCTTACCAGATGGCACTGGCCGTGACACAGAACAATCATCCTCCCAACAACCTCTCAACAACAACAACCCCCACCACGACGGGCTCCGATGAGATGTGACCAAGAGACAGCGGCGCAAGGAGGGGGAACGCTCGTATTACAGGCAAGGTGGTTCGGGGGTGGGCTCGTTGGATGGACACGGTGGTCCGGGGGGTGGGCCGCAGGAGCCTTCGCCGGGATCATTGGCCGCCTGGGGCGGGTGGCGAGGTCGTCGGGGCGGGAGCCGATCCACCCAAAGCCGTAATACGAGGGTCCCCCCTCCTCGTTCCACGAGGAGGGGGACAGGGGGTGGAGTGAGGGCACAGGGGGTGGAGTGCGAAGCCCCTCACTCCAGCGCCACGTCCAGGTTCGTCGTCATCCCCGCCATGATCCGGATCGTGTAGGACTTGCGCAGCCCGCGCCGCGCCTCCACGAAGGTCACCACGTGCTCCCCGACCCGCAGCGGCAGGCCCTGCACCGGCGCCTCCTCCCCCGTGTCCGCCCCGTCGATCCAGACCCGCGCCCTCGGCGCGCTGTCGACCTGCAAGAAGCCCAGCTCCTCTTGCGGCAGCGACACGTCCCGCGCCGCCGACAGCCCCGCGTGCCCCTCCGCCAGCCCCCGCAGGACCTCCAGGCACGCCCCGTGGCGGCCGTCGCCCTGGCGGCCAGGGTCCGACACGATCAAGCGCCTCACCCCCTCCCCCGTCACGATCGTAATCACCCAGGATTCTTGAGGATTCTTGACCGGCGCGGCGTCCCTGAGCGCGCGCAGGCCGCATCCTTCGAGCCCTGCGAGCGAGGCCTCCAGGGCCTCCGGCGGCACCAGCCCCAGGGCGCTGCGCGCCTCCGCCGCCCCCGGCCCGCGCTTGAAGATCGAGATGGTCCCAGACCCGCCGTGGACCCGCAGGGCGTAGCGCACAAGCGGCGCGTCGGCCCGCATCGCCCGCTCGGCCTCGACCTTGAGCAGCGGGGCCTCGTCAGCGCCCGGCTCCGCCGTCGGCGACCGCTGCGCCCAGGCTTGCCCCGCCGTCGCCCCCAGCGCCACCGCCGCCAGCGCCGCCCCACACACGATCCCCCACGCCCGCCACATCCCGCCCTCCTTGCGATGATCCGACCCCACCCTCTCCTTGACGGGCTGGGCGCCGATCTCTGATACGGAGGCCTCCGACGAGCTCTCGGGTGAGGCGCGGGCGGCGGCGTCAGTACTCGACGCCGAGGCCGAGGAAGAAGAGCTGGCGGCCGTAGTCGGCCGAGGCGGCGCCGAACTCCTGGCCGTAGAGGGCGTAGCGCAGCGCGACCCCGACGCGCTCGGAGATCGGCCGCTCGACCTCGACGACGAGGCTGTTGCGGTTGTCCTCGTCCACCGCCAGCGTCTCGTCGATGAAGATCTCGTCGCCGTAGGCGGTCTGCTGGAGGCTCGCGGTGGCGCTGACCAGCACCGACCAGGGCAGCGGCGCCGTGATCGTGAGCGCCGCCCCGGTGCGCTCGACGGACTGGCCGTAGGAGTTCGAGGCGTTGTCCAGCCAGGAGAGGTCGAGCGAGGCCACGACGGGACCTCGCCAGGCCAGCCCGGCGGAGACGGACTGGACCTTGTCCAGCCGCAGCGTCAGCTCGTCGCGGACGATCTCGCCGGTGGTCTCGCGCGCCACGAAGCGGCTCGACGGGTAGCGCTTCTCCTGGAGGTTGACGCCGGCGCGCAGGGCCCACGCTTCCGAGAGGCGGAGCTGGGCGCCCAGCTCGCTGGTCGGCCCGGAGTTCGACAGCCGCCGGTCGGGCTTGAAGACGAAGAGCGCGGCGCCGGCCCCGGCCGTCAGGGTCAGGGGGCCGAGGGAGAGGCCCAGGCCGGCCCCGGCGCTGGCCCGGAGGTAGTCGCGAAGCCTGCCCTCCTCGGTGCTGTCCTTGAGCGAGGCGGCCGTGGTGACGAAGATCCAGCGCTGCTCCCAGGCCGCCAGCGGCTGGAGGAAGTAGCGCACGTCGCCCTGGTTCAGCAGCGCGTCCTCCTGCTCGAAGCGCCGATAGAGCTTGCCGCCCGAGCGGAACTTCAGGTCGAGGCCCTGGCCGTCGCCGACGGCCTGGGCGGACTCCAGCTTGAGGAAGTAGCGGGTCAGGACGTCCAGGGAGGTCTGCGCGCCCTCGTCGCGGGTGGCGTTGGTGTCCACCTCGGCGCCGATCTTCAGGTCGGCCCTCAGCCCCTCCTCCTCCTGGGCCTCGGCCGGGGCGGCCAGCGACAGGAGCACGAGCAGGCTCAGGGAGAGGATGGAGGGCAGGATCGGTGGGCGCATCGGCTCCGCCTGGTCAGTAATCGTAGGCGCGCTTCTTGAGGGCGTTGGAGCGGCTCTCGAGATCCCGGGACTTGCGCTCCAGGGCCTCCTTCTCCTTCTTGAGGCGGCTCAGGCGGGCCTCCAGAGACTCGCCCTCCTTGCTGTAGGCGCCGCCCTCGACGCCGCCGAAGCCCTCGACGTCGCCCTTGACGATGACCGCGCCGCTGGCGAAGGGGTCCGAGGGCAGGCCCACGCCGGGCAGCTCCCGTGAGGGGCCGACCAGCGGCGAGGGGTCGCCGGCGCTCAGGCCCTCGCCGTCGCGGTTCGGGGCGCCGTTGTCGGTGGTGGCGCCGTCGAAGTCGTCGCCCTCGGCGACCTCCGGGTCGGCCAGGGGGGCCGCCTCGGGCTGCCCGCCGCCCTCGTTGGCCGCCTCGCCGGGGGCGTTGGCGGCGCCGTCGTTGCCCCTGTCGCGGCCCCGGTCGGTGTCGAGCTGGGTGCGCGAGCCGCCCTCGGAGCGCGCCACGCGCCGGCCGCCGGAGGAGGCGTCGTCGAAGAAGCTCTCCTGGTCCCGGAAGTCCTGGGCCTTGCGCCGCAGGCGCCTGTCGCGCTCCAGAGACTCGATCTGGTCGTTGAGCGCGACGATGTGCTCGTCGAGCTTGCGCCGGGTGTCGTCGAGCTCGCCGGCGGCGGCCATGGCCTCCTCCGGGTCGTCCAGGGCGACGTCGTCGAGCCTGGGCAGCGAGGAGAGCTTGAGGTCGGGCGTCGCCTGGGCCTTGCCGACCCAGGCGTGGCGCGCCTTGCGCAGCGCGTTGAGCGCGTCGATCGCCGCGGCCCGGCGCTGTCCGTCACCGCGCAGGATCGACTCCTCCAGCCCGGCGATCTGGGCGTCGTAGCCGCCGAGCACCTCGCGCCGAAGCTCCTCGCGGGCCGACTCCAGCGCGCGCAGCTGCTCCTGGAGGGCGTAGAGCTGGTCGGCCAGCGCCCGGGCCTGCCCGAGCTTGTTGCCCAGCTCCAGATCCCGGATCAGCTCCGCGCCGGACCTGGCCCGCTTGCGGGCCTCGATCTGGTCGATCAGCCCCTCGTAGCGGCGCTCCAGGCCCCGCTGCTGCTCGCGCAGCCCGTCGATCTGGCCGCTGACGTGGGTGAAGTCCGACCGCGCCGCGTCGATCTGCGCCTGCGGCGAGCCCTGCGCCTCGACAGTCCTCGCCCCGACCCCGATCGACCCCAGCGCGACGAGCGCGCACAGGAGCCCGGCCTGCGCCCAGGGGCGCAGCAGGCTTTGCAGGTTGTTCAGGGTCGTCTTCATGGTCTTGAGCGCGGTCCAGGTTGAGCCATCGGGACTTCCGCGTCACATCGCGGTCCCATCGCCCTCCTTCTGCAAACCGGATGCCAGCGCCGCTTCATCCTCACCGTGGTCGATTCGACGGGCGTCGAGGGGCTCAATCAATCAGATCTCTGACGCCGCCCTGCCCCCCCCTCAAAAATCTGAGATCCCGGCCAGCGCGCCGCTAGTCGCCGCCGCCGAGCAGCGACTCGTCGACGCCGTACTTCTCCAGCTTGTAGTAGAGGGCGCTGGTCTTGATGCCCAACAGGCGGGCCGTCTCGGTCTTGACCCCCTCGGCCTTGCAGAAGGCGCGCACGATGAGCTGGCGCTCGAGCTCTTCGAGGATCTCCGGCAGGGAGCGGTCGCCCTGGGGGATCTCCAGCGTGTCGCCGCGGCCGCTCTGGGTCACGAAGGCCGGCAGGTCGGCGACCTCGATCTGGTCGCCCTCGGCGAAGACCAGCGCCTGCTCGATGATGTTCTCCAGCTCGCGGACATTGCCCGGGAAGGGGTAGGCCTGGAGCGTGGCCAGGGCCGAGGGCGCCACCGACGAGACGCTCGACCGGGTCCGGCCGGAGAGCTTGCGGATGAAGTGGGTCACCAGCGACTCGATGTCGCTGCGCCGATCGCGCAGCGGCGGCAGGGTCATCGGGATGATGTGCAGGCGATAGAAGAGGTCCTCGCGGAACTCCCCCTCGGCCACTAGGCGCTTGAGGTCCTTGTTCGTCGCCGCCACGATCCGCACGTCGACGTGGATCGTCTCCTCGCCGCCGACCCGCTCGAACTCGCGCTCCTGGAGCACGCGGAGCAGCTTCACCTGCAACGCCGGCGACGCGGTCGCCACCTCGTCGAGGAAGATCGTGCCCCCGTCCGCCTGCAGAAACTTGCCGTCGCGGTCGGCCGTGGCGCCGGTGAATGCACCAGCCACATGGCCGAAGAGCTCGCTCTCGAGGAGCGACTCGGCGAGGCTGCCGCAGGCCACCTCCACGAAGCGGCCCTGCCGGCCGCTGGCGCGGTGGATCTCGCGGGCGAGGAGCGATTTACCGGTGCCGCTCTCGCCGGTCACGAGCACGGTGGCCGGAGTCGGGGCGACCTGCCGGGCGATGCCGAGAACGCCCGCCAGCGCGGGATGCGTGCCGAGCACCGCCGCTGGCGTGGTCGTGTCGGCGCGGGCCCGGCCGGCCCGCGCGGCCGACGTGACGGCGGCGAGCAGCGCCGCATCGACGAACGGCAGTGCGACGGCGGCATCGGCCCAGTCGGCCGTCGCGGTCGCGTCCCTGGCTTCACCCGGAACGGTGGCCACGAGTCCGGCGCGGGGGGACGCGGCCCGCACCGCCATCGCGACCCGCCGGGCCCCGTCGTCCGGCAACGCCGCGTCGATGATGCAGATGTCGAAGCCGCCCGTGCCGGCGGCGCGGATCGCCTCGGTCTCCGAGCCCGAAGCCGTGG
>SYOX01000113.1 GCA_005804885.1 Pseudomonadota bacterium | reverse complement strand
CTGGCGACAGGAAGTCAACCTTCAGGCGACAGACCCTCTCAAGACCGCGCGATGTCTGCTTCCGAGCCCCTGAACATCTCCTGTGAGGTCAAAACGGGTGACACGCCCCACGCACACTGACGCCCCGTCGCCAGCCCCGCCGGAGGGCGGGGCGACCCGGGACAAAACCCAAGGCCCGGGCGCAAGCCCGGGTGGACCGTCAACGTGCGGATCGCACCAACGAAGTCGACTCGACGATCTCGACGTGCCCGCCAACGAAGTTGACTCGCCGATCTCGACGTGCCCGCCAACGAAGTCGACTCGCCGATCTCGACGTGCCCGCCAACGAAGTCGACTCCCCGATCTCGACGTGCCCCAACCGCGAGCGTCCCTCCCCCTTGCGCAGCGAGGGGGAGGACAGGAGGGGGAGTGTGCGAGGGGGAGGACAGGAGGGGGAGTTGCCGTACCCGTCATCGAAGTCGACTCGCCGATCCCGATTGTTCCCGACGGGGTCTTGTGTGCGTCCACGAAGTCGACTTCGCCGAGGTCGCCTTAGAGGGCGACGCACAGGGCGATCATCAGGACACAGGCGATCCAGGCGAAGGCAGAGATGATGGGGGTCTTCGGCTTCCAGAGGCTCAGGGCGGTGCCGAAGGACTTCTTGACCCGTGCGCCCATCAGGTCGACGGAGTAGAGCTCGTCGAGCAGGAGGTGGGAGAGGGCGGCGGCCAGGGCCGAGGCGGCGATCAGGAGGCGGCCCTCGAAGGAGTAGCGGAAGGCGGCCAGGAAGAAGCCGGCGGCGTAGATGCCCACGGCGGGGACGGAGTGGAAGATGCCCCGGTGGACGGTCAGGCTCTTGAAGATGGGCAGCGAGAGCTGGACGGCGGCGGCGGCGGCGGCCATGGCGCCCCAGAGGTGCAGGTGGGGCCAGGGCGGCGACCGGAGCAGGAGCAGGAAGAGGCCCGAGCAGGCCGCCGAGACGAGCACGGCGCGCACCGAGGCCATCAGGCCCATGCGCTCCCCCATGAACGGGAGCCTGCGCGCCATGGCATGAAAGAGCGCGTGGCAGGGGATGAGCCCGACGAGCAACCAGATCTCCTGCTGGACCAGGTTGGCCACCGCCATCACCGGCAGCAGGGTGCTGAGCAGCGCCGCGACCTCGCCGAGCCCGATGGCCGTGTCGTGATCCAGATCGGGGAAGAGGCCCCCGACGTAGGCCGCCGCGAAGGCCAGGCAGCAGGCCTCCAGGCTGATGCCTGGCGCCCACTGGAGACCCCCGATGATGACGGCGATGCCCGCCGCGCTGCCCGCCACGAGGTGGGTGGTGTAATTTGCCAAGCGCCCTCCAGCCAACCCCCGCCGATGGGGTGAGGCGATCCCGTGGGCGTCGCCCACCGGCCCAGAGTGCCCCATCCGAATTCACTGGTCAAGTGGGCAGTCGTGATCTAGGATGCGCCAGGTGCTACCATCCGGGGACTTCAGGGTTCGGGATGATCCAGACTTCTTCCAAGACAAGACCAGATGGACAAGGAGCGCATGTGATGTTCGGGCGCATATTCACCCTCTTGATTCTCTCCCTGACGCTCGCCGTGGTCGGATGCGGCGAAGATCCTGCGCCTGGGGGTGGCAACCCCCCGGGCAACGAGCCCGAGGCCCAGCCGGAGCCCGAGGTTCAGCCCGAGCCTGAGCCGGAGCCTGAGCCGGAGACCGAGCCTGAGCCGGAGCCGGAGCCTGAGTGCGAGGATGGGGATCGCCGCTGCGTGAACGTGGACGTGGAGGTCTGCCTCGCGGGCCGCTTTACGACCTTGGGGCCGTGCCCGTCGGGGACCGAGTGTGAGTTCGGGGACTGCGTGGAGGTGTGCCGGCCGCAATGCGGGCCGCGCGTCTGCGGCTTTGACGGCTGCGACGGGGTCTGCGGCCAGTGCGAGGGCGAGCAGGCCTGCAATGCGGAGGGGCAGTGCGTTGATCCGGGCTCGGAGTGCGGCGACGATGTCTGCGACGAGGGCGAGGACTGCGCGCTGTGCCCGGCCGACTGCGGCCAGTGCTGCGGCGACGGGGCGTGCTCGACGGGCCAGGGCGAGAACTGCGCGACCTGCGGGGCGGACTGCGGCTGCGACGAGGGTCAGAGCTGCGATCCAGAGCGCCGCCAGTGCACGGACGACTGCGTGACGCAATGCGATGGGCGCCAGTGCGGCTCGGACGGCTGCGGCGGCGAGTGCGCGCCGGGCTGCAATGGGGATGACGTCTGCAATGGGTCGGGGCGGTGCGTGGCGCCGCCCGCGGAGTGCGGCGACAGGGTCTGCGACGAGGGCGAGGACTGCGCGCTGTGCCCGGCCGACTGCGGCCAGTGCTGCGGCGACGGGGCGTGCACTGGGGGTCAGGGCGAGAACTGCTCGACGTGCCCGGCGGACTGCGGCTGCGACCAGGGTCAGCGGTGCAACCTGGACAGCCGGGTGTGCGAGTGCGCGCCGCAGTGCCAGGGCAGGGTCTGCGGCTCGGACGGCTGCGGTGGTCAGTGCAACCCGGGCTGCGGGCAGGGCTTCACCTGCGATCCCGTCCGCGGGCTCTGCGACCAGGACTGCGTGCCGCAGTGCGGCGGGCGCCAGTGCGGCTCGGACGGCTGCGGCGGCGAGTGCGGCCCGGGCTGCAGCCAGGGCCTTGAGTGTCAGCAGGACACGGGGCGCTGCGTGGCCGAGTGCGTGCCGCAGTGCGGCGGGCGCGAGTGCGGCGCCAACGGCTGCGGCGGCCAGTGCGGCCCGGGCTGCGACGACAACCAGATCTGCCGCTTTGACGGGGTGTGCGTGCTTGAGCCCGTGGCGTGCAACTGCGGCAACGGGCAGACCTGCCTGGACGGGGTCTGTCGGGACAACGCGCTGGTGTGCTCGGAGACGAACCCGGTGGGGCTGTGCGAGAACGGCTTCGACTGCGTGGAGGCCGAGTGCGTCAACTCGGGGGCCAACTGCGCGCCGAACAACCCGACGGGGATCTGCCCGGTCGGCCAGGTCTGCCAGGGGGGCCAGTGCGACATCTTCGACGACGTGGTGCTGTGCAACGACGACAACCCCTGCACGGCCGACAGCTTCGACTCGGTGCGAAACCGCTGCCTGCACGTGCCCCAGTCGGTGGCCTGCAGCGACGGCAATGCGTGCACGACGGACACCTGCCAGGCCGGCCAGTGCGTCGGCGCGCGGATCAACGGCTGCATCGAGCCGCCGACGATCGGCGCCTTCGTCACGCCCACGAACGTCAACTCGGTGCGCCTGACCGGCACCAAGCCCGCCGGCTCCTCGGTGCAGATCAACGGGATGGAGGCGGTGCCGGAGAGCCCGGACGCGACCTGGGCGGTGACGCTGAACCTGGCGCCTGGGGTCAACCGCTTCGTGATCCGCAGCGTCGATCAGGGTCGCCCGAGCGAGACGGTGGAGGTCGTGATCGTCTTTGACATCACGCCGCCGTTGACGACGGTGACGCCCGGCGGCGGGATCTTCCTCAACGGCTTGACGGTGACGGTGACGACGAGCGAGCCGGCGACGGTCTTCTACACGACGGACGGCAGCACGCCGAACCAGTTCTCGGACAGCTTCGAGTCGGTGCGCCAGATCCGGGTCTTCGACGACACGCAGCTGCGCTTCCTGTCCCGCGACAAGGCCGGCAACTTCGAGGCGCAGGTCAAGAGCGCGGACTTCGAGATCACCTCCAACGGCAACCGCTGGCAGCAGGGCCCGACGCTGCCCGAGCGGGTCACGCTGGCCGGCGCGGCCCACCAGCGGGGCTCGATCTTCCTCGTCGGGGGGTCGGACGGCATCGCGCCCCAGGCCGGTGTCTACCAGCACATCCTGGCCGACGACGCGTGGTTGACGCTGGCCTCGCTGCCGGGGGCGCGCAGCCAGCTCGCGCTGGTCTCCGACGGCACCTTCCTCTACGCCATCGGCGGCGAGGACGACGGCACCCCCCTCAACAGCGTCCTGCGGCTCAACCCGACGGTGGACCAGGCGTGGTCGGCGCGCTCGCCGATGCCCAGCACGCGCTTCGGGATCGCGGCGGTCTTCAACGATGGCAAGATCCACGTCTTCGGGGGCAAGAGCAACGGCGGGGTGGTCCTCTCCAACCACGAGGTCTACACCATCAGCAACAACACCTGGACCAACCAGGTCGCCCAGATGCCGCGGCCCCGCTACGCCTTCGGGGTCCAGGCCCACGGCAACAAGATCTACGTCGTCGGCGGCGAGGACGGCGCCGGGGTGCCCATCGCCGCGGTGGACGTGTACGACGTGGCCACCAACACCTGGTCGCAGGTCGCCGGGCTCCCGACCCCGCGCTCGTTCCTGGGCGTGACGCTCAACAGCAACATCGGCGACACCGTCGGCGGCTACACCGGGGTCGTGGCCGCCGGCGGCAGGTCCCTCGGCGGGATCAGCTCCGCCACGGTCGAAGAGTACATCATCGAGGACAACGTCTGGCGCGAGCGCACGCCCCTGGACGCCGCCCAGCACAGCGTCGCCGCGGCCACCGTCCCGGCCGACGAGCTCATCGACGGCGCCGAGATCCAGAGCTGGCTGCTCGGCGGCCAGATCGGCGGCGGCCTGACCGACTCGATCACCTACTTCACCCAGGATCAGGACTACGTCCGACTCCTCAACCCGCTCGGCGACGGCCGCTTCAAGCACGCCGCCGTCGCCCTCGGCGAGCGGATCTATGTCCTGGGCGGCCGCAACTTCCAGGAGGAGACCACCACCTTCGCCTACGACCCCGAGACCGAGTCCTTCTCGCCCATCGCCCCCCTGCCCTCCTTCCAGAACGGCCCCGGCGCCGTGGCCATCTCCGACAAGATCTACGTCATCGGCGGGACCAACAACTTCGGCAACCCCCTGGCCACCACCCGCGCCTACGAGCCGGCCACCAACGCCTGGACCACCCTGGCTCCCATGCCCACCGGCCGCAGCGAGCCCGCCGTCGCCGCCCTCGGCCACGAGATCTTCGTCATCGGCGGCCGCAACGGCGTCGCCCTCCAGACCGTCGAGATCTACGACACCCGCGCCAACACCTGGCGCGCCGGCACCGTCCTCCCACAAGGCCGCACCGACGCCGTCGCCGTCGAACACAACGGCGACATCTACCTCATCGGCGGCCGCAACCCCAGCGACGCCATCGTCGGCACCATCCAGCGCCTTCGCGCTGGCACCTGGACCACCCTGACCGGCTCGATCCCCGTCGCCGACGCCGTCGCCGCGCAGATCCACGCCAACCAGGTCGTCGTCTTCGGCGGGCGCCTCGCCACCGGCCTGACCAACCAGACCCACGCCTACTCCATCTCCGCCAGCACCGTCTCCGCCAACGACAGCCTCCTGCTCCCCGTCGATCTGGCCGGCGCCGTCACCCTCAACGGCAACGTCTACATCCTCGGCGGCAACGCCACCGAGCAGCGCACACCCCCCGCCTCCGACATCGTCCAGAAGGTCTCCGGCCGCTGCTTCAACGGCATCCGCGACGGCCGAGAGTCCATCATCGACCGCGACGGCGGCTGCCTCGCCGGCAACATCACCTACACAGCCTCCTTCAGCGGAAGTGTCCCCAACACCTCCTCCCAGTGCACCACCTTCAACGCCTGGCGAGCCCAGCTGACCAACCGCACCTTCACCAACATCACCCTCTCCGGCTCGCGCGACACCGTCGGCCGCTCCTGCTCCGGCTCCCAGGCCGACCAGATCTGCAAGGCCCTGCGCGACGGCCGCGACTTCACCACCAGCTGCGGCGGCCAGACCTGGACCGTCGACTCAGACTGCGGCGGCAGCGTCGAGCTCGTCCTCGGCAACACCTGCCAGTGCCTCACCCCAGGCTACGGCCTCCGACCCTGCATCAGCAGCGACAACTGGGGCGGCGTCAACTCCAACACCTGCGCAGGCCCCGCCCAGACCATCACCGTTCAATGCCGCTGATCTCCTGGTGAGGAGCGCCGGGCATTCATGATCGGGGCTCCGCCCCTCACCCCGCCAGGGGCAATCTGCCCCTGGACCCCTCCTTTGTCCGACGTTGCGCCGGGCAAAAAAGGGGTCCAGGGGCGGCTCGCCCCTGGTGGGGGTCTGGGGGCGAAGCCCCCGGCTCATGCCCGCCCAGCGATCTTCATCCAGAGAATCAGGCCTTTGCGCCCGTGACGGCCCAGCGGTCGCGCTTGTAGACGGCGACGCCGCAGGCCGCCTTGAGCACGAAGGAGGCCGGGAAGGCGAGCCAGACGCCGAAGACCCCCCACCCGAGGGCGAAGCCCAGGATGGCGCTCAAGGGGATCTGGGCCAGCAACGTGGTGGCGGCGTTGATCTGGAGGCTCGTCCGGGTCTGCCCCGCGCCCTGGAGCATCCCGACGAAGGGGATGTAGACCCCCATGATGGGCATGCCGTAGCCGAGCAGCTCGATCCACAGGACCGAAAAAGCCTCCAGCGGCGTGCCGGGGGCGACGTCGAAGATCCCGACGATGGGCTGTGCCAGCAGCACGATGGCGACGGCCAGCGCCGTCATGACGCCGGTGCACAGGACGACCGAGGCGCGCACCACCTTGCGGGCCTGCGCGGCGTCGCCGGCCCCGAGGGCCTGGCCGACCATCGCCCCGGTGGCCTGCGAGATGCTCATCCCAGGGACGAAGGCCAGCCCCTGGATGCGCAGCCCGATGCCGTGGGCCGCCACGGAGACCTCGTCGAGGCGGCCGAGCATCCCGACGATGGACAGGAAGGCCGCGTTGAGGATCACCATGTCCAGCGCCGCGGGGGCGCCGATGCGCAAGAGCGTCCCGGCCAGCTCACGGTCGATGGGGGCGAGCTTGAGCGGCAAGCGCAGGCCCTTGACCTGGCCTCGGGACAGGAGGAAGAAGTAGGCCGCCACGCCGATCATCTGAGACAGGACCGTGCCCAGCGCCGCCCCCTGCACGCCGAGCGCTGGCATCCCCCAGTTGCCCAGGATCAGCCCGTAATTGAACAAGAAATTCAAGATGTTGGTCACCACGGCGATCATGAAGGGGAGGCGCGTGTTGCCGACGCCGCGCATCACGGCGGCGTACAGGAGGAGCAGGTAGTTGAAGACCGTGCCGGTCAGCAGCGGCCGGAGGTAATCGAGGCTCACCGCCACGACCTCGTCGGAGGCCCCGAGGCCCGAGATGATCTGGGGGGCGAAGAGGTTGCCGACCAGCGCCACGACGAGGCTGACCAGGACGGTCAGCAGGGTGGACTGGTGCAGGATGTGGTTGACGCGATCGAGCATCCCGGCGCCGAAGGCGCGGGCCACCAGCGCCACCGTGCCCACGGTCAGGCCGATCATGGCCACCATCAGCAGGAAGATGACCTGGGTGGCGAAGCCCAGCGCCGTCAGCGCCTGCTCCGCCTCCGGCAGCCGGCCGCACATCGCCGTGTCCACCGCCAGCGCAAGGACGTTCAGGACGTTCAGGCCGATGATCGGCGTGGCCAGAGCGAGCAGGCGGCGCATCACGGAGCGCGGCGGCGGCGGCGGCGGCTGGGTCATCAAGGGGGCTCCGTTGGGGCTTGGGTTGCGCGCGATCGGCGCGGGCGAGGCGAGGGCATTTGATCGCAGCGGGGCGCGGACGTCAACGATTGAAACGATCGTTGCGTTTTTAGAACGACCGTTATAAATTGCGGGGATCGAACAGGGGGCGGCCCGCCGGGGCCGCGGAGGTCGAGGGCGGCGCGAGGGCCAGGGGGTCGTGATGGACGTGGATGTCGTGGTGATCGGATCGGGGCCTGGGGGGCTGACGGCGGCCGTGGCGCTGGCGCAGGCTGGCAAGCGGGTGCTGGTCTGCGAGCAGCACTATGTGCCGGGGGGCTACTGCCACTCGTTCATGCTCGGCGGCTATCGCTTCAGCCCTGGGGTCCACTACATCGGGGAGCTTCAAGAGGGCGGGATGATGCGCTGGCTCTATGAGGGGCTGGGCTTGACGAAGGATCTGACCTTCCTGGAGCTCAACCCGGAGGGCTTTGACCACGTCCGCATCGGGCAGGAGCGCTTCGACATCCCCAAGGGGCGCGGCCGGCTGGCCGAGCGCCTCGCCGCGCGCTTCCCCGCCGAGCGCGCCGGGATCGAGGCCTACCTGACGGCCATCGAGGGGCTCGCCTCGGAGCTGATGGCGCTGTCGCGGATCAAGGGGATCGGGGACGTGGCGCGGCTCCCCTGGACGGCGCCGAACCTGACGCGCTGGGGGTGGCGGACGGCCGGCGCGATGCTCGACGCCCACATCAAGGACCCGCTGCTCAAGGCCATCCTCTCGGCGCAGTCGGGCGACCACGGGCTGCCGCCCTCGAAGGTCTCGGCCCCGGTGCACGCCTCGATCATCAACCACTACTTCAACGGCGGCTACTACCCGCTCGGCGGCGGCTACGCCATCCCCAGGGCCTGCATCCGCGCGCTCAAGCGGGCCGGCGGCGAGATCCGCCTGAGCACCTCCGTGTCGAAGATCCTGCTGGAGGGGCGCAGGGCCGTCGGCGTGCGCCTGGCCGACGGGACCGAGGTGCGCGCCGGGGTCGTGATCAGCAACGCCGACCCGGAGGTGACCTACGGTCGGCTCATCGGCCGCGACCAGCTCAGCCCCCTGATGCGCTGGCAGCTTGACCGGATGCGCTACTCGGTCACCGCCCTGAGCCTCTTCATGGCCACCGACGTGGATCTGCGCGGCGAGCACGGCCTGGACTCGGGCAACTACTGGCTCTACGACCACGCCGACGTCGACGCCATCTACCGCGACGGGATCAAGGGGCAGATCTTCGAGGCCGCCAGCCCCTCGGCCCAGTTCCTGACCGTCACCACCCTCAAGGACCCCTCCAAGATGCACAAGGGCCACCACACCCTGGAGGCCTTCTGCTTCGTCGGCTATGACGCCTTCTCCAAGTGGGCCCACGCGCCCCAGGGCGCGCGCGGCCCCGACTACGAGGCGCTCAAGTCTCGCCTCAAGGACAAGATGCTCCGGGGCCTGGAGCGCCACGTCCCTGGCCTCTCCGACCGCCTCACCTTCGCGGAGCTGGCCACGCCGCTGTCCAACGAATTCTACGCCGGGGCCACGCGCGGCTCGCTCTACGGCACCGACAAGACGCTCTCGCAGGTCGGCCCCTTCGGCTTCCAGGTCAAGACGCCCTTCGAGGGCCTCTACGCCGTCGGCGCCAGCACCATGGGGCACGGCGTGGCCGGGGCCTCGATCTCGGGCGTCGAGGCCGCCCGCCAGATCCTGCGCTGCCGCATGGGCGAGGTGCTTCGGCAGAAGGGAGGCGCGCTGGAGGTGCTGCCGAGCGAGGACACGTCGGCGTGGCCGCAGAGGCTGCGCCGCCGGATGAAGCCTCGGCCCGACTCGTCGAGCGCCGACGAAGACGCCCCATCGATCCCTTCGGCGATCCCTCCGGCGACCACCCCGGCGACCGCCTCGGCAGCGGCCTGCGCCACCCCATGAGCCCATCGCCGCTTCGAGCGCTCCGCCGCGCCCAGATCATCGCCGCCGCCCGCCGGATCGTCGCCGAGCGGGGCCTGGAGGCCATGACCATCGGCGCCATCGAGGACGCCCTGGACTTCTCGCGCGGCGTCATCACCTACCACTTCAAGAACAAGGACGAGATCGTCATCGCCGTCCTGGACAGCGCCATCGCCGAGATCGACGCCGCCACCGACCTCATGGTCCGCGCCAGCCTCACCCCCCAGCAGAAGGTCGAGGCGGTGCTGAGGGCCAACGTCCAGGGCTTCGTCGCCCACACCGACGCCGGCCGCATCCTGCTCTCCTTCTGGGGCCGCCTCTCGGCACACCCCGGCATCGAGGCCGTCAACGTCCAGCTCTTCCGGCGCTACCGCGCCCAGTCCGTCTGCCTCATCCGCGAAGGCCAGGCCCTCGGCGTCTTCGCCGACGCCGACGCCGACGCCGTCGCCGCCCTCATCGTCGGGATCGTCATCGGCCTGGCCACCCAGGCCCTCATCGACCCCGCCGCCATCGACCCCGAGCCCGCCATCCGCGCCGGCGCCGCCGCCGTCAACGCCCTGCTCTCGACCCCCCGCTGACCCCCGGACCACCGCACCCCTGAGCGCGCGGCGCGTCGATCCGATGACGGTCACGTCGGGATCGGCGCGAACATGAAGGGCAACACCGCGCCTGGACAGCTCGGGCGGGACGGTGAAGGACAGCGACCACGGCCCCGAGCCGATCGCCCAGAAGCGCTGGGCGTGCGCAGGATGCGCTCGGCGACCTCCGTGGCGATCACATCGGGGAACTCGCAGGAGGCCCCGATGACCTATCTCGGATCCACCAGGGACAGATCGTCCAGGTAGACCGAGCCGTCCTCGTGAAGCAGGTAGACCACACGCAAGCCTGTGTCCACGCCGCCTGTGGCGCGGCAGATCTTGATCCAATGGGGAGCCAGCGCATCGCCGCCCAGCGTCCCGTCATGGTTCAGGGGGTTCTTCTTGAGATCAGCCAGGGCATCTTCGAGCGATTGAGCCCTCAGCAACGTCATGCGCCCCGCATCGATCAGCAGGTCGAGCGCGATCTCGAAGGCCTCGCTGTGGTGCAGGCGGTGGACCGTCACGCGCTTTGGGCTTGCTCGGCCTCAGCCTCCAGGCGCTCGATGTGCGCCCTGAGTCTGGCCTCGACATCACCCTTGGCCGGGCGCTTCATGGCCGCAATGGCTTCGGGAGTCAGCGCGGCGAGATACTCCTGGCGCCACGCGATCTCTTCAGCCGACAAGGCCTGACCCTGGCTGTCATGGAGGGAGACTTGAGGTTTGGGTGGAGAGCTCATTGCCGTCCTCGTCGGGATGCCAACCTGCATCTTTGGCCCACACAGCGCGATCCTTCACAACAGACAGCTTGCCTATGCCGCCTTCATCCTGCAAGGCCGAGATCGGCGAGTCGACTTCGTTGACGCACACGTCGGGATCGGCGAGTCGACTTCGTTGACGGACACGGCGGGTCGGCGAATCGACTTCGATGACGGTCACGTCGAGATCGGGGAGTCGACTTCGATGGTGCGATCCGCACGTTGCCGGTCCCCCCTCGCGCCTGGGGCTACAATTTGTCCAGGGACGCCCCTGCGGGGCTGACGACGGGCCGTCAACCTTCAGGCGACAGACCCTCTCAGGACCGCGCGATGTCTGCCTCCCTGCCCCTGAACTTCTCCTGTGAGATCAACACGATGGACACGCCCCACGAACGCCGACACTCCGTCGCCAGCCCCGCAGGGGCGTCCCTGGACAACCTGTAGCTCCAGGCGCGAGCCTGGGGTTCTCTCGACGATCTCGGCTCTCCCTTGGCGCCCCTCCCAGACGGGCTTTGCGCGCCGACCGCTTTGGCGTACCTTGACCGCTGACCCGGAGGTGCCCCTTGGACTGCGATTACATCGTCATCGGAAGCGGCTTCGGCGGCTCCGTCGCCGCGCTGCGCCTGAGCCAGAAGGGCTACAGGGTCAAGGTCCTGGAGGCCGGCCGGCGCTGGACCCTCGACGACTTCCCCACCACGAGCTGGCAGACCCGACGCACCCTCTGGGCGCCCCGCCTCGGCTGCTACGGCCCCCTCCAGATCCACATGCTGCGCCACGCCCTGGTCCTGTCCGGCGTCGGCGTCGGCGGCGGCAGCCTCATCTACGGCAACACCCTCTATGAGCCCCTCGACTCCTTCTTCCAGTCCCCACCCATCCAGGCCCTCGGCGGCGACGCCCTCAAGCCCTACTTCGACCTCGCCCGCCGCATGATGGGCGTCTGCCTCAACCCCCACCTCACCCCCATGGACGAGCACCTGCGCCAGACCGCCGCCGAGTACGGCCGCGCCGACACCTTCAACCCCAGCCCCGTCGCCGTCTTCTTCGGCCCCCCCGGCCTGCCCGCCCCCGATCCCTACTTCGACGGCGAAGGCCCCGAGCGCGCCGGCTGCACCGCCTGCGGCGGCTGCTTCCTCGGCTGCCGCGTCGGCGCCAAGAACACCCTCGACCGAAACTACCTCCACCTCGCCGAGCGCCTCGGCTGCGAGATCCACCCCAACACCCGCGTCGAGCGCATCGTCCCCCTGCCCCAAGGCGGCTTCGCCGTCCACACCCGCGCCGCCGAGGGCTGGCGACCTCGCCGACGGACCTTCACCGCCCCCCAGGTCGTCCTGGCCGCCGGCGTCATGGGCACCCTGCGCCTGCTCCTGGACGCTCGCCGGCGCGGCGACCTCCCCGATCTCTCCCCCGCCCTCGGCCAGCAGGTCCGCACCAACAGCGAGGCCGTCGTCGTCGTCCGCTGCCGCGACCCCCTGGCCGACCACTCCCGCGGCCTGGCCGCCTCCAGCAGCGTCTTCCCCGACCCCCACACCCAGGTCCAGATCGACCGCTACCCCGCCGGCTCCGACTCCGTCGCCGCCCTGGCCACCCTCATGATCGACGGCGATCACCCCTGGCCGCGACCCCTGCGCCTCCTGGCCGCGCTGGCCCGATCACCCGTGGCCTCCCTGCGCGCCCTCTGGCCCGCCGGCTTCGCCCGACAGTCCGCCTTCCTCGTCGTCATGCAGGATCTCGACTCCAGGCTCCGCCTGCGCCTGCGCCGACGCCTCCTGCCGCCCTTCCCCCTCACCCTGCGCTCTGAAGCCGACGGCGCCCCGCCCGCCACCTGGATCCCCATCGCCCACGACTTCGCCCGCAAGCTCGCCGCGCGCCTCGACGCCACGCCCCTGAGCAGCGCCCCCGAGGTCCTCCTCAACGCCCCCACGACCGCCCACATCCTCGGCGGCTGCTCGATCGGCCCCGCGCCCGACCTTGGCGTCGTCGGCCCCGATCACCAGCTCTTCGGGCACCCCGGCCTGACCGTCTGCGACGGCTCCGTCATCCCGGTCAACCTCGGCGTCAACCCCGCCCTGACCATCCTGGCGCTCTCCGAGAGGGCCATGGCCCGCGTCCCCCTCAAGCCCGGCGCACACCTGCGCTCCCTGGCCGCAGAGCGCCGCTGGGGGACCGAGCACCTCCTGCTGGAGCGCCAATCGCTTTGAGGTCTGGGACCGACGGGGGTCAAGGCGACCGACGGGCGTCAAACCCGTCGGCGCTCTGGACCCCTCGATCAGAGGTGGTGCTGGAGGTAGGTGTAGCCGTCGAGGGTGTCGGAGAAGGTGCGCATCAGGCGCTTGGCCAGCGCCGGGGTGATGCGCTGGGCGCGGATGTTGGCCTCGCAGGCCTCGCGCAGCCGGACGACGAGCATCTTGCGGCTATAAAGGACGTAATTCAGCACCTCGACGACGGAGTCGCCTTCGAGGATGCGGTCGATCTTGGGGCCCTCGGGCGAGATGGTGATGTGGACCGCGTTGGTGTCGCCGAAGAGGTTGTGCAGCGCGCCGAGGACCTCCTGGTAGGCGCCGACGAAGGGGACGGCCAGGAAGTAGCGCTCGCCGGGGGTCAGGGCGTGGATCTCCAGCGCGTCCTTCTCCTCGTAACGGTTGATGAAGTGGTCGATCCGCCCGTCGCTGTCGCAGGTCAGGTCCACGAGGATGGTGCGGTCCATCGGCTGCTCGTCGAGGCGCTGGATCGGGACGATGGGGAAGCGCTGGCCGATGCTCCAGGAGTCGGGCAGGGACTGAAAGAGGCTCAGGTTGCAGTAGGAGTTGCGGGCCAGGAGCCTTTCGAGGGCCTTCATGTCCTGGGGGATGTAGGGCTGATCGCGGACCGTCTCGTGGATGATCGCCATCGCCTTCCAGAAGAGCACCTCCAGCGCCGCCCGCTGCTTCAGGTCGATCAGCCCCAGGTTGAAGGACTGCAGGCCCTGCTCCCTCCACTGGAGGGCGTCGTTCCAGGCCTCCTGCAGGTGCCCCTTGCCTGTGCGCAGCAGCGCCAGCAGGTCGCGCATCTCGACGAGCAGCTCATGGTCGTCGTCCTTGATCTCGGGGTCCTGGGCGTCCAGCGGCGGCCCCTCGGCCCCCAGGACGTCGAAGACCAGCACCGTGTGGTGGGTCGCCAGCGCCCGGCCCGACTCGGTGACGATGTCGGGGTGGTCGATGTCGGCCTTCTCGCAGGCCGACTTGATGGCGGAGACGACGTCCGAGGCGTACTCGCGCTCGTTGTAGTTGATCGACGAGGTCCGGCTGGTCCGGCTGCCGTCGTAATCGACCCCGAGCCCTCCGCCGACGTCAAAGAGCCCCATCGGCGCCCCGAGCCTGAACAGCTCGACGTACATCCGGGTGGCCTCGCGCAGCGCCTCCTTGAAGACCCGGATCGCGTTGATCTGCGAGCCGATGTGGAAGTGCAGCAGGTTGAGGCAGTCCAGCAGATCCTCCTCCTTGAGCCTGTCGACCACCCACAGGATGTCGTGCGGCGAGAGGCCGAACTTGGACAGATCCCCCGAGGAGTGGCTCCAGCGCCCCGACGAGCGCCGCGAGAGCTTGGCGCGGATGCCCAGCCGGGGCCGGATCTTGAGCCGCCGCGAGACCTCGATGATCGTCTCGACCTCGGACTTCTTCTCGATCACGAGGACCGTCTGGCGGCCGAGCAGGTGCGAGAGCAGCGCCGCCTCGATGTAGCCGGCGTCCTTGTAGCCATTGCAGATCAGGAGCGCCTCGGAGTCGTCCAGCAGCGCCAGCGCCACGAGCAGCTCCGGCTTGGACCCCACCTCCAGGCCCATGTGGTGCTTGACGGCGAAGCCCAGGTAGGTCTCCAGCATGTGGCGCTCCTGGTTGACCTTGATCGGGAAGACCCCACGGTAGCGGCCCTTGTAATCGTACTCCGTGAAGACCTCCTCGAAGACCCCGGCCAGCTTCGCCATCCGGCGCTCCAGCACGTCTGGGAAGCGCAACAGCAGCGGAGGGTCGATCCCGCGTTCGATGATCTCGTTGATGAGCGATTTCAGATCGATCGCCTGTTCAGTCCCCGTGGGCTTGATGACCAGGTTGCCCTCCTGGTTGATGCCAAACAAGCCAGCGCCCCACTCGGGGATGCCGTAAAGTTCCAGACTCTTCTCGATCGACCAGGCAGCCATGGCACACTCCGCGAAGCTGACCCGTCACCCAACGACGGAGACGGGGTTATACCCGAGCGCTTGTCTGTCGACCACCCTTTGTTCTGCGCGGTGTTGTGTTGCAATATGGCCGCCGGCAGACCACCCGCCGCGCGCCGGACCCAAGAGGCGCCGCGCGGCCCCGATCGCGACACCCCATCGAGGAGCATTTCATGGAAGAGGCCTGGAAGAAAAGGACCAAGAACTCCAGCGAGGAGGACCGGCTGGTGCCGCTGGAGTCCCTCGACATCGGCGCCATTGACAGCTTCGACGCCATGCTGGAGGCCATGAGCCTGACGGCCTTCAACGGCCGCCGCCTCGGCGAGGCCGCCGAGGTCCTCGAAGCCATGGTCACCGACCCGGACTGCACCGTCGTCCTGACCCTCTCTGGCGCCATGACGGTCGCCAAGATGAACCTCGTCATCACCGAGATGATCGAGCGCGGCTGGGTTCAGGCCGTCGTCTCCACCGGCGCCCTGATGACCCACGGGCTCGTCGAGCTGGCCGGCATGACCCACTTCAAGGGCCGCAGCGACCTCAACGACCAGACCCTCTTTGAGCGCGGCTACAACCGCGTCTACGACACCTACGAGCTGGAGGCCAACCTCAACGCCCTCTCGCGCGCCCTCTCCGAGGAGGTCTTCCCCGACCTGACCGCCGGGGACGGCACGCTGTGCAGCCGGGAGCTGCTCGAGGCCGTCGGGCGCTGGCTGGCCCCGCGGGGCCGGGGCGCCATCTCGGCCGCCTACAAGATGGGCGTGCCGATCTACGTCCCGGCCTTCACCGACTCGGAGATGGGCCTGGATCTGGCCGCCTTCTTCATCCGGGGGCTCGTCCACTCCGGCCTCGGCTTCGACGAGGCCATGGCCGCGATGCGCTCGCGCTTTGACCCCTTCCGCGACCTGACCCACTACGCCAGCCTCATCCGCAAGAGCCCGCGCGTGGGCATCTTCACCATCGGCGGCGGCGTGCCGCGCAACTGGGCCCAGCAGGCCTGCCCCTTCCTGGACATCCTCAACGTCAGCCTCGACCTCGACATGGAGCTCAACCGCTTCCGCTACGGCGTCCGGATCTGCCCCGAGCCCGTCCACTGGGGCGGCCTCTCCGGCTGCACCTACTCCGAGGGCGTCAGCTGGGGCAAGTTCGTCCCCGAGGCCGAGGGCGGCCGCTTCGCCGAGATCTACTCCGACGCCACCCTCGTCTGGCCCATGCTCGTCAAGGGCGTCGCGCAGCGCCTCGAGCGCAAGAATCTCCAGGCCGCCCACCCCACCATCGATCTCCCCGGCCTCACCCCCCGCCCCCCCCGCGAGGGCTGACCGCCGGCCCCGGACGCCCACGCTCCTCGCCCCCCCCACGCCGATCGCCCCACGCTCCTCGCACCGCCCCCCACAAGGGGGGACGGGCTCGTCGGGTGGGGCTTGGATGCGCGGGGGGGCTGCGCCCTGTCGGGCGCAGGCCTGCGCGCGGCCGGGAGCGGATCGCAGAGGCGGACCATCGCGTCTAAATGAGCCTGCAGATTTGGATTTTCACTTTCCAGGGTGTCGACCTGGGCCGTGCGCTGGCCTGCGACCGACAGGGCGCAGCCCACCCTGAAATACTAGCCCCACCCGACGAGCCCGTCCCCCCTTGTGGGGGGCGGTGCGAGGAGCGTGGGGCGTTCGTCGAGCGTGGGGCGAGCGTCGAGCGTGGGGCGATCGGCGTGCGTCGTGCGTTCGTCGAGCGCGGGGCGGGTGGGGATCAGCGGTGGCGCTGCTGGCGCGGGGGGAGGGAGGCGGCGCGATCCGGGCGCTGGGCGGGGCGAGGGTCGGGTTCGGGGAGGTGGTCGCGCAGGAAGGCGGGGATGTCGCTGCGGCCGCCCTGCTGGTAGTCGGCCAGGAGAAGGGGGGCCAGGGCGGCGGGGTCGAGGTCGCGCTGGGCGGTGAGGTATTCGAAGAGGAGGCCGGCCAGGCGCAGGAGCGCGATCCCGTGGGCTCGGCCGGCTTGCAAGGCGAGCCAGTCGGACCAGGCCAGGAAGGCGTCGAAGGGGGAGCGCGAGGGGGTCGAGGGGTCCAGGCCGCGCCAGATCAGGGGCGCGGTGCGCTTGAAGTTGCCGCTGTTGACGACCCGATCCCAGACCATCGAGAAGCGGCGCAGGCGCTGCATCGTGGAGAAGCCCATCAGGTCGTTGGACAGCAGGGCGTAGGGGGGCTCGGGGTCGTAGATCATGCCGAAGGGGGCGGTGTGGCGGACGATCGGGGTGCCGCGCAGGCGCTTGAGGATGCCGACCTGGATCTCGTGCGGCCCCAGGGCCACCAGCCTGTCGAAGCCCTGGGCGAAGACCTCCAGCGGCTCGCCGGGCAGCCCCGCGATCAGGTCGGCGTGGACGTGGACGCCGGTGTGGGCGCGCAAGAAGTCGAGGTTCGCCGAGAGCTTGTCGAGGTCCTGGCGCCGGCTGATGCGGGCGGAGGTGGCCTCGTCGAAGGTCTGGATGCCGACCTCGAACTGGAGGGCGCCGGGCGGGAAGCGGGCGATGATCTCGCGCAGCGCGGTCGGCAGCCGATCGGGGATCATCTCGAAGTGCAGGAAGAGCCCTGGCTCGTAACGGTCGAGGAAGAAGTTCAAGATCGCGGCGCTGACCTTCAGGTCGAGGTTGAAGGTCCGATCGACGAACTTGAAGTGGCGCAGGCCCCGCGCAAGGAGCCGCCCCATAGCGGCCAGGAAGGGCTCCAGAGGGAGCTTGCGCACGGGGATGTCCAGCGAGGAGAGGCAGAACTCGCACCGGAAGGGGCACCCGCGCGAGGCCTCGACGTAGACAACGCGGTGGGCCAGATCCTCGCCCGTATAAAGGTCATAGGGCAGCTCAAGCGCCTCAAGGGGCGGGAGCGGCGCGTAGATGATCCGAGTCGACGGCCGCTGATCCCCAAGCAGCGCCTCGCACAGCTCGCGGAAGGCCAGATCGGCCTCGCCTGCGATGACGTAATCTGCGGCCTGACAGATGGGCTGCTCATCGATCTCGTAGCTGACCTCGGGGCCGCCGACGACCACGACCACCTCGGGGGCCAGCCGCTTGAGGAGCGCGACCAGCTCGGCGCTCTGGCGCGCGTTCCAGATGTAGACGCCGAGCCCCACCACGCGAGGCCCAAGCGCCAGCAGCCGCTCGGCCACGTCCACCGCGCTGTCCGTGGTGACGCACTCGACCAGCATGGCGCGCTCGCGCAGCGGCCCGAGGTTCGCCATCAGGTATCTGAGCCCGAAGGCCGCGTGGATGTACTTCGCGTTGAAGGTCGCCAGGATGATCTCAGGCATGTCTCGCTCCCTCCTCGACCCTGACCCCATCCGGGGCAGGGCCTCCGTCGCCATCGGCCTCGCCCTCGCTCGGCCCAGGCTGGGATCCGACGCCGTCGCGGGCGGTGGCGCGCTGATCGGGCGCGCCGCCGCCGTCTTGTCGAGCGCCAGGCTGCCTCCTATACTCCCGAAAGCCCGCCCTGCACCACAAGGATCTCCCCCGGAGGCCTCCGTGATCCCTCACAAGCGCCCTCGCCTCTGCCCCCTTCTGTGGACGCCGATCGCCACGCGAAGCCTGCCGGCCCCGCTCGCCCTGCGCGACCTGCCCGCGACGAGAGCGCCGGGATCGACGCCGGGAGCCTCACCTGGATCGTCGCCGATGTCGGGATCGGCGCCTGGACTGTCGGCGCCTGGATCGTCGCTGATGTCGGGATCGGCGCTGGGATCGGCGACGTCGGGATCGGCGCCAGAATCGACGCCAGGATCGGCGGCGTTGGGATCGGCGGCGTCGTCCATCGTGTGGATGTTGACCGCAGCGCTGCTCGTCGCGGCGCTGTCGGCCTGCGACAGCCGCGACGCCGCCCCGGCTGCCGACGACGATCCGGATCGACCCGACTCCGGCGCGCCCGACGCAGACGCGCCCGACGCAGATCCGGACGCCAGCGACGACGCCATCGACGCCCCGGACGCCGACGAACCTGACGCCGACGAACCTGACGCCGACGAGCCTCCGGAGGTGCCCAGCGCGCTCTTGGATCTGGACGGGATCGACGAGCCCGAGGGGTTTTACGACTTCCCCTTCCCGAGCGACCTGCGCCTGAGGCCCGAGGGCGCCCCGGACGTGTCGAACATCTTCAGGCCGGACGACGCGCCGCTGACGGATCTGCTCATCGACTCAATCCACCGCGACAACAGGGGTTTTTCGCCGCTGTCGGGGATCTACTTTCGCTTCAACGCCCCCCTGGACGCGCGCGGGCTGTCGACCGATCCGGCCGCCTCGCTGGAGGCCGAGGCGGCCTTCTACGTCGTCAACGTCGATCCAGGCTCCCCGACGCGGGGCGAGCGGATGCCCGTATCCTTCCATTACCAGGCGCAGGCCGGGCGCTTCTGGCGGCCCTCGACGCTGGTCCTGATGCCCTTGATGGGGAGGCCGCTGCGGCCGGGGACGCGCTACGCGGCCGTCGTGCGGCGCGGGCTCATGACGGAAGGCGGCCTGGAGCCCTTTGAGCCGCCCGCAGCGCTGGTGGCGGCCTTGAGCGACGCGCCGCCGGCGGAGGCGTCGGCGCTGCGGGAGAACCTCGCGCCGCTGATCGACCTGATGGGGATCGAGGCGGCGCGCGCAGAAGTCCTGACGGCCACGGTGTTTACGACCTCCGATCCGGCCCTGGACATGCTCAGGCTGCGCGACTGGATGCTGGAGAACCTCGCGCCGCCGCAGGTCGAGGGCTGGCACGAGGCGCCGGAGCACGCCCAGGAGCGCGAGGGCTTCAAGGTCTACGAGGGCAACTACGAGGGGCTGGAGTTCTTCTCGGGAGAGCCGCCCTACCGTCGCATGGGTGAGGGGGTGATCGCGCTGGACGCCGAGGGCGCGCCGGCGTCGAGCCGGCCGATGACCTTCCGGGTGACGATGACGGTGCCGATCGGCGATGCGCCGGAGGGCGGCTGGCCGCTGGCGATCTACGGCCACGGATCGGGGGGCGACTCGCGCAACTTCATCTTGCCGGAGGGGGAGCGGGCGGCCGAGGAGGGGGTGGCGATGATCAGCATCGATCACCCGATGCACGGGGTGCGCGGGGAGGTGGACTTCGTGACCTACCTGGTCAACCTGGCGCTGTCGAACCCGGCAGCGGGTCGGGAGATGTACCGCCACGCGGTGCCGGATTTCGTGCAGCTGGCCTCGGCGGTGCAGGCCGAGGGCTTCGGGATACCGGCCGAGGCCAGCCACACGGGCGAGCCCATCGGGTTTGACGCTCGGGCGCTGCCTTTCGTGGGTCACTCGCAGGGCTCGCAGGCGGGCGCGCTGCTGGCGGGGGTCGAGGTGAGGATGGGGTCTTTCTTCCTGTCGGCGGTCGGCGGCGGGGTGGCGACGGCCTTCTTGCTGCGCAAGGCCAACGGCCTGGACATCGAGCGGCTGGTGGCGCTGGCGATGGGGATCGATCTGGCGGTCGAGCCGCTGGGGGCCTTCCACCCGCTGCTGGGCCTGCTGATCCAGCCCCTCTTTGACGGCGCCGACCCGCTCCACTACGCGCACCTCGCCCTTCGGGAGCCGAGGGGCGGCGCTCGCGCGGCGCACCTCTTCATGACCGAGGGATTGGAGGACGACAAGACGATCCCGGTGACGATCGAGGCGCTGGCCGCGGCCTTCGGCCTGCCCATCATCGAGCCGGTCGAGCAGCCCTCCGCGATCCACGACCTGCTGGGCATCGCGCCCCAGGCCTTGCCGCTGCACCAGAACGTCGAGGTGGGGTCGGAGCCGGTCACGGGGGGGCTCTTCCAGTTTGCGGGTCAGGGCCACAGCGCCTTCTACCGCGTCCCGCAGGCCTCGGTCTGGTACCAGGAGTGGCTGCGGACCTCGCTGACCGGCGCCCCGACCGTCTCGGCGCCCTGATCCCGACGCGGCGCGGCACAAAGGGGCGCTCTCTGGCGTTCCTCCTCTTTTGCGGGCGCGAGCCCTGACGAGGGAGCGACGATGTTGGAGCAGGTGAGGCGCGCGGCGCCGGGGTGGGCGAGTCCAAGGGCGTGGGTGGGGCGATCCGGGCGAGAGGCGCGATCCTCGACGCGGAGGTGGGCAGGCGGCGTGGCGCTGGCGGCGCTGCTGGCGGTCTGGGCGCTGGCGTGGCCGGTCGAGGCCAGGGCGCAGAGGGTGGAGTCGGCAGCGGATCTGAAGGGATCGCCGGCGCGGGCGACCTTGACCGTGGAGATGCGGGAGGGTTCGGGGGCGTGGGGTCGTCGGGCGTCGATGGAGCCGCTCGATGGGGGCTCGGTGTCGCTGCGGGTCAAGGCGCCGCCGGGCGGGGAGGTGCGGTGGTATCTGATTTT
Organism: Pseudomonadota bacterium; assembly: GCA_005804885.1. Classification (GTDB taxonomy): domain Bacteria; phylum Myxococcota_A; class Bradymonadia; order Bradymonadales; genus SYOX01. The sequence goes on along the minus strand of SYOX01000113.1, from coordinate 13,747 downwards.
CCCAGACGTGACGAGGACTTATGAGAATGCCAACCCGCCGTGGAAGCCGAACCCGTACAAGTGGATCGGCGTGGCGAAGATCGATTACCTCCGGGTGGAGTTGACGCACCACCGCGGCGAGTCGGAGATCGCGCCCTTTGGAGATCCGAAGCGGGATCTGTGGGCGCCGGTCAGGGCGTGGTTCAAGGCCGAGCGAGGGCGGGCGCCCTCGGCGTCGGATTACAACCCAAGGGTGGGAACCTTTCGCTTCCAGGCTGTCGTGGTGGGGGCCGAGGGCGAATTGCTGGCCCGCAGCCCGGGGCTGGAGGAGGTCGGCGACAAGGGGATCTCGACGAAGGTGGCGCGGATCAGCGTGCGGGGGCAGGCGGGCTACCTGGGCTATGTGGCGTCGTTCTACAACGTGCCGGGGGTCTTCGGATCGGTGTCGCACCAGAGCAACCACTACATCGGGGTGGACTGCGCGGACATGCTGGTGGCGGCGTGGGGTCGGTCGACGGGGCGGACCGTCAAGAACAACTACAACGTGGACATGCTGGTGACGGGGCAGCCGAAGCGCGCGGAGGCGGAGCTTCGCGGGGGTGCGCCGGCGGAGCGGCTGGCGTGGGGCGTGGCGATAGAGCCGGGGGACTTGATCGCGGTGCGCTATGAGGGCGCCAGCCGCTATCAGCATGTGGGGGTGCTGGCGGGCGACACGGACGGGGACGGGGTGCTCAGCGCGGGGGATCGGGTGTTGCACGCGGGGCCGCACCCGATCAAGGAGGCGCCGCTGTCGGAGGGCTCGTTTGACGGGCGCGTGGCGATCGTGCGGCTGCGAAAGCTGTAGGCCGGATCGCCACCCTTCCCAGGGCTTGCGCGATGACGCCTGAGTGTGCGCTCGGCGTCGTCCTCACCCAGCTGCGGCCGGATCGCCACCCTTCCCAGGGCTTGCGCGAAGGCGCCCGAGTGTCCGCGCGTCGGCAAGCGGGAGTGTCCTCGCGTCGGCAAGCGGGAGTGTCCGCGCGTCGGCAAGCGGGCGAGCAGGCCAACCAGGCGCTCCTCCCAGGGCTTGCGCGAAGGCGCATGAGTGTCCACCCTTGCCGGGCCGCGCCGCCCTGGCGCGCCGACCCTCCTGCCGGAGCCCTTCCGATGCAATTGATGCGGTTGACGACCTTCTTCTCCTGATCCCTGCGGCCTCACGTCCTCTCCGCAGGATCGGGAGCACGCCCGCTTGAGCGGCGCCTCTCTGTCTCCTGATCCCCCATCCGAGCCAATGCCACGGGCCGAACGGCCCGCAGGGGGACACCCATGCACGTCAATGACGCCATCGAGCGCCTGCGGGCGCTCCTTCATGACACCGCCGATCGCGACAACTGGCGCCTGCGAAGGCAAGCGACCGCCCTCTTCGAGGCGTGCCCGACCACGCCAGTCTGGGATTACTTGAGTCCGTGGTCGAGGCGCCTGGGCGCGCCCTCGGCGCTGGTGGCCGGGAGGGATCTGCGCGGCGCGTCCCTGGCCTCGGCGGGGCTCAACGGCGAGGATCTGCGCGGCGCGGATCTTCGCGGCGCGGATCTGAACGAGGCGCGGCTCGTCGGCGCCGATCTGCGCGAGGCTGACCTGCGCGGCGCCAGCCTCAAGGACGCCGATCTCCGGGGCGCCCTCCTGGAGCGGGCGATCTTCGATCTGGACACGATCTGGCCCCACGGCTTCGAGCAGGCGCGTTGCGGGGCTATCGGGCCGGGCGCGGAGCTGTCGTGTGCGGCGCTTGAGCGGGTGGACTTCTACAAGCTGGAGGTCGAGGGTGCCAACCTGAACGGCGCGGCGCTCTGCCGCTGCCGGCTGCACAAGGCCGGGCTTGGGGGCGCGCGCCTGGAGCGCGCCGATCTGCGCGAGGCGGATCTGAGGGGTGTTGATCTGAGGGGTCAGGACTTGAGCGGGGCGAACTTGAGCCGGGCGCGCTTGAGGGGGGCGGATCTGTCGGGCGCGGCGCTGCTCAGGGCGCAGCTCGTGGGGACGCGGCTGGCCGGCGTGGAGCTTCGCGGCGCGCGCCTGATCGGGGCCAGCTTGCGGGAGGCGCGGCTGCGGGGCGCGGGGCTGATCGAGGTCGACCTGCGCGAGGCGGATCTGCGCGGCGCGGATCTGCGCGGCGCCGATCTGAGCCGCGCGCTGCTCGACCGCGCCGATCTGGAGGGCGCGTACTACGACCCATCCACGCGCTTGCCCCAAGGGCTCGATCCTCGCCGGATCGGCGCCTTCGGCCCGCAGGCCGAGCTGCGCGGACGCCACCTTGAGGGGCGGCCCATCGGGTCTGCCATGCTCCACGGCGCCGATCTGTCTCTGGCCCGGCTGCGGCGGGCCAGCCTTCGGGGCGCCGACCTGCAGGACGCCGACCTGCAGGGCGCCGACCTGCGCGAGGCCGACCTGACGGGGGCTCACCTTGGAGGCGCGGATCTGCGCGGCGCCGATCTGCGCGGCGCGAAGGCGCTGACCGACACGATCTGGGGGGCGCGGCTGGCCGGCGCGGTCTACGACGACAAGACCCAATGGTTCGAGACCTTCACGCCAGGCCGACGCCTGCGCCGCTGGACTCGGCGTGATCGAGGGCCGGAGCGCGCCGGGATCGGCGAGTCGACTTCGTTGACGGGCACGTCGAGATCATCGAGTCGACTTCGTTGAAGAGATCCGCACGTTGACGGTCAACCCGGGCTCGCGCCCGGGCCTTGGGTTTTGTCCTGGGTCGCCCCGCCATCCGGCGGGGCTCGCGTCAGGAAGTCAACCTTCGGGCGACAGACTCTCTCAAGACCGCTCGACGCTTGCCAAATACTGAATTTATCTTGTTATTTCGACCTCGGGGGCATGCCCTGCACACGCTGACATCTGCTCGCCAGCCCCGCAGGGGCGTCCCTGGACAAATTGTAGGCCCGGGCGCGAGCCCGGGTGGACCGTCAACGTGCAGATCGCACCAACGAAGTCGATTCGCCGATCCCGACGTGACCATCAACGAAGTCGACGCGCCGATCCCGACGTGTCCATCAACGAAGTCGACTCGATGATCTCCCATTGCCCGTCACCGAAGTCGACTCGCCGATCCCGACGTGTCCATCAACGAAGTCGACTCGATGATCTCCCCTTGTCCGAACCGCGAGCGTCCCTCCCTCTTGCGCAGCGAGGGGGAGGACAGGAGGGGGAGTGTGCGAGGGGGAGGACAGGAGGGAGAGTTACCGATCCCGACGTGTGCGTCAACGAAGTCGACTTTGCGATTGCCCTGGGCCGGCGTGACGCTGGCCTTTGCGAAGGGGCCTCAGGGGGCTATAATTCCGCGCGGGGCGCCGGCCTCGCCGCTCAATACAACGCCAGATTGCCCTGCGCGATGCTGGGGCAGCGAGGGGTCCTTCTGCGCCGCATTCACGTCGTCTCCATCGTGCTGGCGCTGACCGCGCTCCTGAACCTGACCGCGCCGGCCTGGGCCGAGGACGAGGCGCCTGCGCCGGTTGAAGGCGCGGGAGGCGAGGGGGGCGTGCTCTTGAGGTCGCCGTTGGACTGGTTCGTGATCCCGCTGGTGGGCTTTACGCCGGACACGAGCGTGGCGCTGGCGACCATCGGCATCGTGCGCTTCCGCTTCCTGGAGGAGCCCTTGACCTCGCGGCCCTCGACGATCGCGCTCCTTTTGACCTGGACCTTCAACAACCAGATCCTCACCCAGCTCGGCACCAAGCTCTACTTCGACAACGAGCGCACCTACTTGCGCTGGGAGACGATCTTCGAAGACTGGCCCGAGCTCTTCTTTGGCGTCGGCCCGGACACGCCGATCGAGGCTCGCGAGGCGCTCCAGCGCCGCAACTTCGTCCTCAAGGCCCACCTGCGCCGATCGATCCTGGACAGGCGGCTCTACGTCGGCTTCATCCAGGACTTCAGCGCCACGGAGATCTCCTCGCCTCAGCCCGGCGGCCTGATCGATCGGGGGCTGGTCCCAGGCGCGCGCGGCGGCCTGCGCTCGGGCCTGGGGCTCTCGCTGACCTTCGACAGCCGCGACAGCGACGTCTTCCCCCTGGAGGGCGCCTTCGTGAAGCTGACCTCGACCCTCTTCTCCAGGCGGCTCGCCAGCGACTTCGACGGCGAGACGACGCAGCTCGACGCGCGCTGGTTCTTCGAGGTGGCCCAGGAGCACGTCATGGCCCTTCAGCTCATCGCGACGATGAACTCCGGCGAGATCCCCTTCTTCGCCATGGCGGAGCTCGGCGGCATGAACCAGTCCCGAGGGCTGCTCAAGGGGCGGTTCCGCGACAAGCACGGGCTGGTCGGGCAGGTGGAGTACCGCTCGCCCTACGTCTGGCGGATCAGCGGCGTGCTCTTTGGCAGCGCCGGGCAGGTCGCCCCCGATCTCGCGGCGCTGGGCCTGGAGACGATCAAGGTCGCAGGGGGCGGCGGCCTGCGCTTCGGCGTCAACCCGGACGAGGGGATCAACATGCGGCTGGACTTCGGGGTCGCCCAGGACGGCAGCTTCGGCGCCTACCTCGGCTTCACCGAGGCCTTCTGACGGCGCCGCCTGCCCCGAGGGGCCGAGGCTGGCAAAGCCGACAGCGCCGAGATCAAAGGGGCCTGGGGCGGCAAGCACGACGGCGACCACCCCGGCCGAGGCTGGCAAAGCCGACAGCGTCGGGGTCAAAGGCCGACGCGGGGGCCTGCCTTCAGGATTCGAACTTCTTGGCCAGCGCCGCGAAGCCGGTCTTGAAGAAGCGCTCCAGCATCTTGCGGGTGACGGAGGCGGGGACGCCGAGCTTGGGGTCGAAGCGGCTCTGGTACTCGACGACGCAGCCCTCGGGGGCCTCGCGGATGGAGATCGTCGCGCGGTAGTTGGTCATGGGCATGACGCTGCGCTCGACGGTGTAGGTCTGGGAGCGGTCGGTGCTCTCCGCGAGGTCGAGGACCTCGACGACGTCCATGCCGGGGATCTTGATGATGCGCGAGACGCCGTCCTCGGCCAGGTGGCTGTTGGGCACCAGCGGGTGCCACGCCGCCAGCCCGCCGAAGTCCCCGAGCACCGCCCAGACCTCGTCCAGCGGCGCCTTGATCGTCCTGCTGACCGTCACCGTCGTCGACATGATGCGCCTCCCTCTTTTCCGCGCCCCGAAGCGTGGATGGAGAGCCTGCCACCGCCGCATCGCTTTATCAAGTCGCGGCGACAAGGGAGTCGTCAGGGGAGATCGCCGCAGGGGTCGCCCTCGATCCAGGCGGCGAGCAGATCGAGGCCCGTCGGACGATCGCCCCACGCTCCTCGCACCGCCCCCTCCGGGGACGGGCTCGTCGGGTGGGGCTTGGATGCCCGGGCGGGCTGCGCCCGATGGGCGCAGGCCGGCGGGCGGGAGAGGGTGGATCGCAGAGCTGGATCAGCGCGTCGAAGTGGGCCTGTGGATTGGGATTTTCACGCCCCCTTGTGTCGACCTGGGCCGTCCGCAGGCCTGCGACCGACAGGGCGCAGCCCACCCTGAAATTCTAGCCCCACCCGACGAGCCCGCCCAACGGGCGGTGCGAGGAGCGTGGGGCGATCGTCGAGCGTGGGGCGTTCGGGGTCCTGGAACCTCCTCTGGCCCAACCGGCGATCATGGGAGATCGCCGCAGGGGTCGCCCTCGATCCAGGCGGCGAGCAGATCAAGGCCGATCGGATCGATGATCGCGCTGCCCAGGGGGGGCATGCCGTGGACGTCGCGGCGGGCGACGCGCGCCCAGAGGATCGAGCGGGCCGGGTCGCCGGGGACGACGAGGCGGGCGTCGGGGATGCCGAGGTCGCCGAACTCAGGCGGGATCTCGCACAGGGCGTCGATCAGGGTGGCGGCCTCCCAGCGCATGTCGAGGTCGCCTCGGGCCGCGCCGCCGGGGCGGTGGCAGGCGCTGCAGTTGCTGTGCAGCCAGGCTCGGGCGCGCTCGGCGTCAGAGGCCACCTCGTCGATCCGGGGCAGCGCGCCGAGCGCGCCGGGCAGGTCGCCCAGCGGCGCAAGGACGCCGATCGCCTGGAGCGTGTCGAGCTGGTTGGCGGTCCTGCCGGTGCCCGGGTAGGTCAGGTCGCCGTTGAGCTGGATCACCTCCAGCCCGAGGGTGCGGCCCGCCGCCTCGGTGTGGCACACGACGCACTGCGGGCGGCTGGGGTGGAGCCACCGTCGATCGCCGATCTGGCGCGTCTGGCCGGCGGGCAGCAGGATCGCGTCGGTCTGCGCCTCGTCCCAGGCGTAGCTGTAGCCGGCCCAGCCCCCGTCGTCGTGGCGCACGAAGAGGCGCGTCTCGATCAGCTGGTCGCCGAGCCTGAAGTGCTTCATCGTCACGGCCCCGACGGGGAGGTCGAGGTCGCCGTCCTCCTCGACCTCGATCCGGGCGCCGTCGGGGAGGGCGAACCAGCGCTCCTTCTCGGCCTCGTCGGACCAGAAGGGCACGTTGACGCCGTAGGGGATCATCCCCTCGGACGGGAGCGCCGGATCGTCCGGGTCCACGCAGCCCGTCAAGGACAGGCGCTCGGGGAAGGCGGCGCCCGGCGGCGCCGTGTCAGGCACGATCTTGTAGATCCCGCCGTCCAGATAGGACAAGACGTAGACCTCGCCTGAGCGATCCTGGCCGAAGCTGGCCACGGCCAGCGACGTATCGACGATCACCTGAGGGTCAGGGTCGCCGTCCTCATCGTGCAGGAGGGCGAAGATCCGCCCCGTGGCGAAGTCGCCGTAGAGGAAGGCGCCGACGAGGGCCGGGATCGACGCGCCCCGGTAGACGTAGCCGCCCGTGATCGAGCGGCCCTCGGCGTGGGTGTAGCTTGCCACGGGGTCGACGAGGAGGCCGTCCTGGTCGCAAAGCGGGTTGTTGGCGAAGCACTGGCGGCCCTCCTTGATCGGCCAGCCGTAATTGCCCCCGTTCAGGATCAGATCCACCTCCTCGATCGCGTTCTGGCCGACGTCGGCGGCCCAGAGATCCCCCGTCGCGGTGTCAAAGGAGAAGCGCCACACATTGCGAAGCCCCCAGGCGAAGATCTCCGGCGCGCCGCCCCCGCCCGCGAAGGGGTTGTCCGGCGGTATCCCATAAGGCGGCTCAAGCCCGCGCCGAGCGTCCACGTCGATCCGCAGGATGGCGGCGAAGAGGTTGTCGATGTTCTGGCCGTTGTTGAAGGTGTCGCCGCTGCCGCCGCCGTCCCCGAAGGAGATGTAGAGCAGCCCGTCCGGGCCGAACTTCAGATCGCCGCCGTTGTGGTTCGTGGCCGGCTGGACGAACTCGATCAGGATCTCCTCGGAGTCGGGCGAGAGCTGGCGCGCGTCGCCCGTAAAGCGCGACACGCGCGACAGCGTCCGCCCACCCGAGCTGGCGTTGTAGGACACATAGACCTCGCCGTTGTCCGCAAAGCGAGGGTGGAAGGCCATGCCGAGGAGGCCCCGCTCGTCGTTGATCCGGGTGGCGCTAAAGAGCACGCGGTCGCGGATGTCGAGGACGGTCGTGAAGGTCGAGGCGCCGGGATCGTCGTCAAACTTGAGGATCCGCCCGGACTTCTCCATCACGAACCACGCGCTGTCGCCGGGGGCCTGCTCCATCGCCAGGGGCAGGTTGAAGGTCAGGTTCGGGAAGGCGCGCTCGACGCGCACCCTCACTCGCCCCACCGGGGGGCGCGCGCCGGCCAGGCATGTCGCGTTGACGGGGCGCCCGTCGAGGCCCGCCAGGGGCGGCTCGGGCGCGTCGGGCTCGGCGTCGTCGGGGGCGTCTTCGGCGGCGTCCCGCAGCTCAAGGGCGTCTTGTTCGAGGGCGTCCGCTGGCTCCACGACGTCTCCTGGCTCCACGGCGTCTTCGGCGGCGTCCAGAGGATCGGGAGCGTCGGGGACATCCGAGATCAGGGCGTCCGGCTCGGCGTCGGCTGGATCCGCGACGTCGCCGACGTCGCCGGGGTCGCCCGAGTCGTCGGGGGCGGCGTCGTCTCCGGCGCCATCCTCGGCGACGTCGGCCGGGGCGTCCTGCGGATCGACGGCGGCGTCACCGGGGGCGCTGGCGTCTTCGGCGTCCGGGTCGGTGGAGAGCCTGACGGTCGGCGGCGGCTCGCCGTCACAGGCGCAGAGGATCATGAGGCTCGACGCCGCGCACCCCAAGGCCAGGAAAAAACGCATGGATATCATGAGGTTGGCTCCTGAGCCGGGGTGGCCTTTGCGGGGAGGGGTTCAAGGGGGCGGACGCTCAACCAGAAGTCGCCAAGGCGCAGGCGCTCGCCGGGGCGGAGGGTGTCTATCGAGAAGCGCTCGCTCGCCTCGTTCCAGATGCCGCCGGTGCTTTCGAAGTCGCCGCACTTGATGATCACCTCCCCTTTGTCGTCCCGGCGGACGGCGAGCCGGGCGTGTCGTCGAGACAGGGTGGGGTTGCGGATCACGATGTCGGCCTCCTGGCTGCGCCCGATGACGAGGTCTTCGTCGTCGCGCAGGGGGTGGACGGCGATGGGCAGATCGCCGTCGACGGGCACGAGGGTCAGCAGCCCGACGAGGTTGGCGCCGTGTCGCAGCCTCGCCTTCTTGAGGGCCTTCTTGAAGAGGCGAGGGTCGGTGGGGAGCGAGGGCAAGGCGACGGGGACGTGGTCGAGGCCGAGGTTGCCGAGCCAGATGTGGCCGGGGCTGGCGCGCTCAAGGGGGCCTCGGGCGAGGTGGGAGATGGGGTTCCAGCCGATGTCCAGGCTCTGGAGGCGAGCGCCGCTGAGGGCTTCGGTGAGGGCCTCGGCGCTTGGGTCTCCGAGGCCCGTGTCGCGCATGGAGAGGCGGTCGAAGCGGCCGAGCCGCTCTGCCACGGGCAGGGCGCCCAGGCGGCCGAGGCGGTTGCCGTCGAGGGTCAGGTCGGTGACCGCTTCGAAGGCGGGGCTCTGCACCAGGGCCTTGACCTCATCGGCGTTGAGGCCGCAGGCGGTCACGTCGAGCGAGCGCAGGGCGGGTCGCGGTCGGCCCTCGGCCAGCGCCTTGATGAAGGCTCGGCTGGCGCCGGAGTGCCGGATCGTCAGGCGCTCGATCCGATCGAGGCGGGGGGATTGGACGAGGGCATCGCGGACGTCCTCTTCGAAGGGGACATCGGTGATCACGAGGCTGCGCGCGAGGGCCCAGCGGGGGTCCTCTGGGCCGAGCAGGATGGGCGGGCTCAGGGTGAGGGCCGGGAGCACCTGCCCGAGCTCGGGGCTCAAGGGCGCGGGGCCTGCCGCGCGGCGGCGCGAGGCGGTGAGGGATTGGCGGATCCCCAGGATCAGGGCGTCGAGCCAGCCGTCGGGGGCGCCGCAGAGGGTCAGGGGCCAGCGCGCGGTGTGGTCGCGGGCGTAATCGAGGCCGACGTCGAGGGTGTCGTCGGGCCACGCTTCGAGGATGGCGCAGATCGCGGCCCAGCCGGCCGCGCTGGGGCCGCGGTTGATCCGGTCGCGCAGGGCCTCGATCCCGGCCGAGGCCGAGGCGATCGGGGGGACGGCGTCGAGCCGGAGATCGACCGAGCCGCATTGGAGGGTGTCGCCGGCGACGAGGAGGGAGCGGGGCGCGCGGACCCCGTTGACGTGGACGCCGTTGGTGGTGTTGAGGTCGGAGATCGTCCAGGCGCCCTCGTCGGAGCGCTCCAGGCGAGCGTGGTGTCGCGAGATGGACGGGTGCTTGAGCCAGACGTCGGCCAGCGGCGAGCGGCCGATCAGGAGGCTGGGGCGGGATGGGGACAGCCGCCAGCGGCAGGTGATTTTTTGGCGCTCAAGGGCGCAGAGGGTCAACATGATCGCCTCGACAGCGGGCCTCCAGGCGAGGCCCTCGTCGAGATTCTACACGCTATCTTCCAAAGACGCCCACGGCGAACCGATCCAGCGCAAGCGGCCTGCGCGGGCAAGTGACGAGGATGAGGAGGCGTGGTAGGACAGAGGTCGGTGGCTTGCCAACAAGGAGGGCGTTGATGGCGACGTGGCCCAGAGAGCTGTTTGGATCGTTGTGCTGGTCTTGCGGCAAGAAGCGCTGGGAGAGCGCCGAGGCCTTCAGCGAGGCGGTGCGCGAGTATCAGATCGCCATCCGGGAGGAGGACACCTGGCGGCCTGACGAGGTGGTGCTCAAGAGCGAGGTGGTGCGGGTGAGCTTCATGTGCTGGAACGCGGAGGGGACGGAGCAGCCCGAGCCGGTGCTGGAGCTGCGCAGCGCGTCTCCGGAGGGCTTTACGGCGCTGGACCTCTTCTTCAAGCTCTGCGACGGGATGGCGGCCTTCATGACCGATCACAACATGGACCTGTTCGACCATTGCTTCTTCGAGGGGCTGTCGGCGGGAAAGTCCGGCGCCATCCCCTTCTACTACGTCAGGTTCGGGAGCTGAGCCATGACCGACCTTCAAGACGAGCTCAAGGGCGTGCTCGCGCAGATCGCGGCGGACGCAGAGGCGTCGAGGGTCGGTGAGGGCGGCGACGAGACGGGCCTGGACGCGCTGGCGGCCTTCCTGACCCGCAAGGCCTCGCGCGAGGCGCTGGTGGCCGTCGGGGCCGAGGCCGTCTTGCCGCTGATCGGGGTGCTCGGGCGCGCCGACGGGCGCACCCGCAAGGCCGCCGTCGAGGTCCTCGGGGCCATCGGCCCGGCGGCGGCCCCTGCTGCCGAGGCGCTGGCCCAGGCCGCCCGGAACAAGGACCCCGGGATCAGCAAGGCCGCCCTGGAGGCCATCGCCACCGTCGGCGGCGACTTCGAGATCTACCGCCCGGTCCTGGCCGACGCCCTCAAGAAGAACAACAAGCTCGTCGTCGACGCGCTCGGGCGCTTCGGCGCCCAGGCCGCGCCGCTGGTCCGCGACGCGCTGGACAACCACAAGCGCTCCCACCGCATCGCCCTCGACGTCCTGCTCCAGATCGCCCCCGAGGTCGAGTGCGCCGACTTCGAAGCCGAGGTCCAGGCCTGCCTTGACCACGAGCGCGAGCCCTGGCAGCGCCTCGGCCTCCAGCTCGTCTCCCGGCTCCACCGCCCCACCGAGGCGCTCATCGAGTCCGTGGCCGACCTCAGCAGCCTGGACGGCGCCCGCCAGGCCCTGCTGCGCTTCCCCGCCGACAAGGTCAAGCGCGAGATCCGCTCCCTGCTCAAGTCCTCCTCGCCTCCCGAGCGCGTCGTCGGCCTGGAGCTGGTCCAGAACCTCGGCTCCTCCGCCCGCGAGTTCGCCCCCCTGATCGCCGACATCCTGACCATCGACAACCACGCCCAGAGCGCCCGGATCGCCGTCCACACCCTGGCCCGCCTCCTGCCCGACCACGAGCTGGCCAACGCCCTTGAGCCCGCCCTGGACCACTGGGATCCCGACGTCCAGCGCGCCGCCCGCAGGTACCTCGCCCAGGTCGAGGTCGAGGCCCGCGACAGCGTCTGGGACGCCCACCCCTTCTCACACGCCCTGCGCCTTCAACTCCAGCGCCTCGGCTTCAAGCCCAAGGCCCCCTTCGACACCCCGAAGGCGCGCCCCCTCTCCCCCGAGCGCCCCTTCCAATGGGCCGAGCGCGCCGAAGAGGACAACATCAACCTCTCGCCCGCCATCTGGGCGCTGCTCCACGACCTCCAATACCCGCCCTACGAGCTCTACACCGTCTGGGGCAGCTACGAGAACGCCCAGACCTTCCACTTCCACGACGAAGACCCCGTCCACGTCGTCTCCATCAACAACCAGCGCCGCCTCATGCACGTCATCGGCGACGGCAGCATCGGCTACTTCGCCACCATCGACCTCAAGGACACCTCCAACGACCCCGCCGTCTTCTACACCGAGCGCTGGGGACCCGGCTGGAACGACAGCAACTGGATGGTCACCAACACCCTCTCCGGATACCTCCGACAACTCGGCTCGCGCCGCTGACGACAAGGAGCACCCCATGCCCCTCATGACCATCGACGACATCAAGGAGAAGGCCCCCGATCGACGCGCCTTCGCCGCCGCCAAGAAGGTCGCCGTCCTGGCCAGCTGGTCTTCCATCGGCCGCGACAACAACTGCCTCTGGGGCGTCGCCGTCGGCAGCAGCGGCGACTCCTACAGCGTCTACGTCGAGGGCAACAACACCCTCGAGTGCAGCTGCCCCAGCCGCAAGCGCCCCTGCAAGCACTCCCTGGCCCTCCTGATCCTCGACGCCAACGGCGACGAGATCCCCGACAGCCCTCTCCCCGCCAACCACAAGTGGTTGGCCCAGGACCGCTACTACAGCTCCTGGGAGTGATGAGCCCGCCGACCGCCCTGCCCCGGATCGCCCTCCTCGGCGACCCCGACGATCGCCGCGCCCACATGCTCCAGAGCGCCCTCGCCCGCCTCGGACGACCGCCCGCCGCCCTCCTCTCCTGGGCCGAGCTGCTCCAGGGCCGACCGCTGGCCTCGATCCTGACCCCCGACACCCTCCTGCGCGTCGACTCGCCCGGCCCAGGCCTCGACGTCCACCGGCTCCTGCTCGCCCGCGGGGCCGCGGCCATGGCGCGCGAGCCCGGCGAGCGCCTCTCTGGCCTCCAGGCCGCGGCCCTGCCCGACGACGGCAGCGGCCTGCGCTTCGCCCGACAGCGCCACCTCGGCCTCCTCGACGCCCTGCGCGACCTCGAAGACCAGCTCGGCCCGCACGCCATCGCCACGCCGACGCCCGCCGACGTGGCGCTGATGTGCGACAAGGCGCTCTGCCACGCCCACCTCGACGCCGCCGGCCTCCAGGTCGCCCCGGCGCTGCGCCCCGAGGGGGGCGCGCCGTGGACCGCCGAGGGCCTGCGAAGCGCAATGGACGCCCGCAACATCTCAAGATCATTCATCAAGTTGAAGCACGGATCGTCGGCGGCGGGCGTCGCGGCGCTGGATCGCGGCCAGGACCAGGAGGCGCTGGTGACGACGGTGGCGATGTCGGGGGGCGAGGTGTTCAGCGCGCTGCGCTTGCGGCGCTACACCGAGCGGCGGCAGATCGACGCGGTGCTGGGGTGGCTCTTTGGAGAGGGCGCCCACGTGGAGCGCTGGATGCCCAAGGCCCGCGTCGAGGGCAGGGAGTTCGATCTCCGGGTCGTGGTGATGGCGGGCCGCGCGCGGCACGTGGTCGCGCGGGTCAGCGGCGGGGGGCCGATGACGAACCTGCACCTGGGCAACGCGCGCGGCGATCTGGAGGCCGCACGATCGGCGATCGGCGAGGCGGCCTGGGCCGAGTCCCTGGCGCTGGCCGAGCGGGCCGCGGGCGCCTTCCCCGAGACGCTCTGCGTGGGGATCGACCTCATGCAGGTCGACGAGGGGGGGGCGTTGACGCCGACCCTGATCGAGGTCAACGCCTTCGGGGATCTGCTGCCGGGGGTGACCTGGCGAGGGATGGACACCTATGAGGCGTGGGCGGCGGCGTCGACGGGGTGGTTCGCGGCGCGCCGGGGTTAAGTCAGATTACGATGTGATATCAACGACTTGGTGGGGCTGGTCGGCGTCGAGAGGGGCTGGTCGGGGCTCTGGGGGCGAGCCGTCGTCGGGATCGGCGACGGGGCCGCCCAGGAGGCTGTAGACGGCGGGCAGGACGAAGAGGGTCAGGAGGGTGGCGGTGACGAGGCCGCCGATGACGACGGGGGCCAGCGGGCGCTGGACCTCGGCCCCGGCGCTGTCCGAGATGGCCATGGGCAAAAAGCCGATCCCGTCGGTGAGCGCGGTCATGAGGACCGCGCGCAGGCGCAGGCGCGCGCCGCGCTCGGTGGCGTCGAAGAGGGAGAGCCCCTCGCGCTGGAGGTCGCGGATCGTGGACACCATGACGACGCCGTTGAGCACCGCGATCCCGGACAGGGCGAGGAAGCCGACGGCGGCCGAG
>SYOX01000112.1 GCA_005804885.1 Pseudomonadota bacterium | reverse complement strand
GGCAGGTTCCAGGGGAAGATCACGCCCACGACGCCCAGCGGCACCCTCAGGGCGTAGTTGACGGCGCCGCGCCCGTCGGGGGTGTCGGTGTGGAAGCACTCGGTGGGGAGGTTGCGGGCCATGGAGGCGAAGACGCGGAAGTTGGCCGCGCCGCGCGGCACGTCGACGGTCGAGGCCAGCACGGCCGGCTTGCCGGTGTCCTCGAGCTCGGCGGCCAGGAAGTCGTCAAAGCGCGCCATGATGCCGTCGGCGACGGCCTCCAGCATATCGAGGCGCGCGGCCAGGGGCATCTGGCCCCAGGGCCCCTCCATGGCGCGGCGCGCGGCCTTGACCGCGCGATCGACCTCCTCGGCGCCGGCCTCGCAGACCTTGGCGCAGGGGCGCCCGGTGGCGGGGTTGAAGAGGTCGAAGGTCCGCCCTGAGGCCGCCGGGCAGAACACGCCGTCAATGAACAGCTCGATGGTCTTCATCGATCCCTCCTGGGCGCCTCGCCTGCTCAGGGCGAGGCCAGAGACCTGACGCAGCGAAACCCGACGAAGCCGTGGGAGAAGGCCGGATCGAATTCGAAGCGGTGGGACAGGCGCAGCAGGCCGAGCTGGTTGTTGGCGAAGCTGCCGCCGTGGACGGCGCGGGTCTTGCCTTCGGCCGGCCCCTTCGGGTTGTCGGTCTGGGCCTTGGCGTAGGCGTCGGCGCTGTACCAGTCGGAGGTGAACTCGGCGACGTTGCCGGCCATGTCCAGCGCGCCGTAGGGCGAGGCGCCGGGGGCCCGCGATCCGACCGGGCAGGTGCTGGAGAGGCCGCAGCCGGGGCCCTTGTCGGGGAGGTTGACGCAGGCCAGATCGCACGAGGGGGGCTGGTTGCCCCAGGGGTAGATGCGGCCTGAGCCGCCGCGGGCGGCCTTCTGCCACTCGGCCTCGGTCGGCAGGCGCTTGCCGCCGGCCCACTCGCAGAAGGCCTCGGCCTGGGCGTAGGTGACGCAGTTGATGGGGTGATCGGCCCGCTCGGCCCGCTGGCCCCAGTTGGAGTAGCGCTGGCACATCTGGCCGTCTTCGCGCGGGGCGCTGCAGCCGCCGTCCTTGAGGCAGGCCTCGTACTGGCCGACGCTGACCTCCAGAGTGTCGATCTCGAAGGCGGCCAGGGTCACCTCGTGGCCGGGCTTCTCGTCGCTCTGGCAGCCGGTATCGAGCTTCTCGTTGCACCCCATCAGGAAGACGCCGGCGGGGACGACGACCATGCCCTCGGAGCCCTTCGGGGCGCACGCGCCCTCGACGGCGCGCTGGCCCGGCGGGCAGGCGGGGGCCTCGGCCACGCCCTCCTGGGAGACCTCGACGGGGGCCTTGGCTGGCGGCGGGTCGACCGGGGCGACCTTGGCGTTCTCCGACTTGACCACGTAGACCCCGATCCCGACGATGACGATCGCGGTGATGATCGCGGCAACGGAGATCATCGCGATGTGCGCCTGGTTGTCGCGCGGCGCCAGCGCCAGCGCCGGGGGCTCAGGCAGCGACATGGCGACGGTGGGCTCGGCGGCCGGCGGCAGCGCCTCGACGCCGAACATCCTCGTCGCCTGCTCCTCCAGGGGGAGCGCCGTGCCGCGCCTGGGGGCGGCCACGGCCTGCAAGATCGGCATCGTGCCGGCCCGCAGGCCCTCCAGCGCCTCCTTGAAGACGCGGGCGTCGGCGAAGCGCCCCTCCGGATCGCGCGAGAGCGCCTTGCGGACGATGGGGCCCAGGCGCGGATCGTCGAGGATGGCGTCGGGCACGTCCAGATCGCCCTCGACGTGCTTCATCGCCAGCGCCACCCAGCCTTCGCCTTGGACCACGGCCGAGCCGGTGATCATCTCCACCAGGATCAGGCCGATCTGGTAGACGTCCACCGCCGGGGTGACGTTGTCCTGATCCCTCAGGTACTCAGGGGCGATGTAGCGGGCGGTCCCCACGGGCTTGCCGGCCACGGTCAGGCTCTCGGGGATCCCCTCCAGGGCGGCCTTGAAGAGCGGGAGCTTGTGGGCCGACTCGGTCCGGGGCTTGATCATGCGGGCGATGCCGAAGTCCAGCACGCACAGGTGCTCGTCCTCGCCGCGCGGGTGGACGACGAAGAGGTTGGCCGGCTTGAGGTCCTTATGAACGATCCCCAGATCGTGGGCCTGCGCCAGCCCGTCGAGGCAGGGGATGAGCAGGTTGAGCGCCCGCTCCAGCCCCAGCGCGCCGTAGCGGTGCAGCTCGACCCCCAGATCGTGGCCTTCGAGCAGGTCCATGACCATGTAGGGCTCGCCGGTCTCCAGGACGTCAAAGTCCTGGATCGCCACGATGTTGGGGTGGCGCAGCTGCGCCGCGGCCTGCGCCTCCTGAAAGAAGCGCTTGCGCTGACGATCATCCTCGCCCTCGCCCTGGATCTGGACCTTGACGGCCACGGGCGTCTTGAGGTGGATGTGCTGACCTTTGTAGAGAACCCCGTAGCCACCAGCGCTCAGGTGCCCGGTGATCTCGTAGGTGTCCTTGAGCACGCGGCCGATCAGGGTCGGCGCGGCCTGGCCTTCAAGATCGCCGCTCGGGTTGGGGTCGTTCACGTCGCTGCTCTGCTGGTTGCTGTCGCCGCCTTGATGGCCCAGAGAGTCAAACCCAGGCCCGCGCCGCCTTCAAGGGGCGCCGAGAAGGAAGGAACCCCATTTTGACGCGCTTGGCAAGAAGCCCGCGCGCTTGAGGCTCACCGATCAACCCCAGGCGGCGATCCCGCGCATGATGTCGTAGGCCAGATCGCGGCAGGCCTGCAGGTCCTGCCGGCTGGCCGACTGCTCGTGGGCCATGGCATTGCGCAGCGCCGCCAGCGCCAGCGCGTTGACCGCCACCGAGAGGATCGCCTCGGGCGGGCCGGCCAGCCCCAGCGCGTTGGTCGCGCCGAACTCAGGTTGATCGACACCGTAGAAGATCACGATGGCCCCGGAGTTGGAGATCGACAGCGTCCTCCAGTCGGCCGTGAACTTCTTCTCCTTCATGGCCTTGGCCACCCGCGGCACCTTGGTCCAGTCCACGGCCCGGTTGGCGTCCTTGACCGGGATCGTCACCAGCGAGCGCAGCAAGACTTCATAGGCATCCCAGGTGTCCATGATGGTCTGGTAGTTGTCCCGGGCCACGTCCCGCAGGTTCGGCAGCAGCTCCGTGAGCCGGACGTGCAGCCACAGCTCTATCCCCTTGGTGTACGACAGGATCGCCGGCGACAGATCCGCCGACGGCGGCATCTCCCTCGACTGCAGGTGGAAGAACTCCGCCCCGCGCAAGGCCCTCAGGACCTCCTCGGACTCCTCGCCGTGCCGGCTCAGCGCCGCCAGCCCCGCCCCGAGCTGCTCGGAGATGACCCGGTCGACGCGCTCGTCGTCGACACCGCCGGTGCTGGTGGCCTGCCACAGCGCCAGCTTCAGATCCATGAGATCCTCTTGGATCGTTCGCTGCTGGATGACCGGATCTGGCCCCTGCTCCTCGCGCAGCAGCAGCCCGACCCGCTCCAGCGCCGTGTCGAGGCGATCGCTGGAGAAGCTCAGGCCCCGGCGGCTGCGCCCCAGCGAGGCCAGCAGCCGCACCGCCCGCTCGCGCACCGGCCCCTGCTCGCTCGAGCGCAGCAGCTCCAGGAGCCTGTCGGTGGCCTCGCGCACGTTGAGCGCCGCCAGCGCGTCGACCGAGCGGATCCGCGCGTCCGTGGGGCCGTGGGCCAGCGCCTCGTCCAGCCGCACAAGCAGCTCCGGGGTTCCGACCCGCTTGAGCTTGCCCAGAGCGCTGATGACCTCCAGGCTTGAGCGCCGCCCCCCACGGGCCGCGATCCGATCCAGCAGCGGCAGCGGGTCGATCGCCCGCATCAACCCCAGCGCGTGGGCGTAGATGGTCAACTCGAACTCGTCCGCGTCGTCCTGAGCGTCGGAGATGGTCGACGCCAGCGCCTGCTCCCAGGTCGCGTTGGGCTTGGGCAGCGAGGCCAGCAGCGGCGCCAGAGTCCGGATGCAGGCCGAGCGCGCCGCGCGGTCCTTCTCCTTCTCGAAGGCGGCCATGAGCCGCTCGACCTGCTCGTCGTCCGGCATGTCCAGCAAGGCGTGGTAGGCCGCCAGCCGCGCGAAGACGTCCGGGCTCTTCTCGGCCAGCTTCAAGACCCTCGGCCACAACTCGAAGCGCCGCAGGTTCGCCGCCGCGTAGGCCACCAGCCCCTGCGTCATGCCGTCGTCGTCGCGCCGCAGGATCTTGCGGAAGCCCGCGTCGACCAGCTCCAGCGACGCCTCGGTCACCGACAGATCCGCCGGCCTGTGCTGCCGGCTCTCACCCTTGTTCTCCAGCAGCGAGACGTGGCTGGGGCGGTGCGCCAGCAGCAAGTGCTGGATCGCCCGGACCGCCTCCTGGCGCAGCAGCGCCCGATCGTGGTTGAACAGATCCACGATCCCCGGCAGCAGCCCCAGCGGCCCGAAGTTGGCCGCCGCCCTGATCGCCGCCACCGCCACCATGTCCGGCGCCACCGAGGCCATCTTGAGCAGCCGCTTGCCCTCGTCCTCCCTCACCGACCGCAAGGCCTGGATCGCCGCCGCCCGCGCACGCTCGGCCCCATCCCCCCCCTCGATGAAGCGCTCCCAGAGCCACGCGCTGACCTTCGGCCCGCCCACCTCGGCCAGGATGTGGATCAGGCGCACCTGACCCTGGGTCGTCTCGCAGAAGACCTCCCCGGTCTCGATGACCTCACCTGCGTCCTCCATCCGCAAGCTGCGCCCCAGAAAGGCCCTCACATACGCGTCGTCCTCCTCCAGCGCCGCCGTCATGCGGTCCAGCAGGTCCTTCGAGGCGTTGTCCCGACGAATCCGGCGCCCCCAGAGCGCCAGCGAGCGCAAATCCGGCTCGTGCGTATAGAGCAGCTGCATCACCCAGGCCTCGGCGCCCTCCACCCCCAGGCTGCACAGGTAGGTCACCGCCGCCCGCACCAGATCCCGATCGTGATCCCCCTCCAGCTCCCCTCCCCTCCAGGCCTTCTCCAGGATCTGCTCCACCCGACCCACCCCCGCCGCCGAGACAAGCTCCGTCAGCGCGTAGATCGCCACGATCCGACCCCCGCCCTCCTCCTCCAGCGCGTCCAGAAGGTGCGGCACCGCCTCGGAGAAGCCCAGGTGCCCCAGCACCTCCAGCGCCTGCAGCCGCACCACCTCCGGCACCTCCGGCGTCAAATACCGCCGCAGCAGCACCGGCCCGGCCGCAGACAGCCCAAGCCGCCCCAGCGCGTCGATGATCGCCGTGACCATCTCCGGGCCACCCCCGTCCAGCTGCAAGCCCACCGTATCCAGCGTCCGCAGCAGGTAGCGGAAGATCACCTCCGAACCCCGACACTCCCCCATCGCCCGCAAGATCGACCGCTTCTCCGGCCACCACACGCTCAGGTTGAACAGCTCCACCAGCGTCCGACCGACCACGTCCCGGTAAGGGAAGACGTCCCCCTCACGCTGATTCCCCAGACGACCGATCTGCAACAGCAGGCCGCTGCGCTCATGCTCCTGGGTCTGCGTCAGGAAGGCCTCCTGAAGCTGACTGACCGCCTCGGGGACGCTCACATAGGGAGTTGGAGACGAAACCACGAGCCCTCCTCGGATCCGATGTCCTCAAGCGAACAAGCCTAGCACAACCCACCCACCACCGCGCCCCTTTCCGTGGCCACCTTCAGGCTTCCCATCCAGCCCGCGCCGCGATAACAAGGAACCCACGGCCCCACCGGCCACCCTGAACGGACACACCGAGCGCCCCGATGAAAACCCGCCTCCTCGACTTCATCCAACACCACCACGGCGACTTCAACACCCTCGCCATCGACCTCTACAAACACCACCTCGCCCATAACCTCGCCTACAGCCGCTACTGCAACAACCTCGGCGTGGGCGCCGACTCCGTCCAACACTGGCGCGACATCCCCACCGTCCCCACCGACGTCTTCCGCCACGTCCACCTCTTCTGTGGACAACCCCACGAGGCCGCCTTTGTCTTCCGCACCAGCGGCACCACCAGCGGCTTGCGCGGCGAACACCTCCTCAAGAACCTCGACGTCTACCACGCCAGCGCACTGACCAGCATCCAACAGCTCCTCCTCCCCCCAGGCGCCCTCCCCGACCCCGACACCCACGCCCTCATGCTCGCCCCTCCCCCCGACCTCCTCCCCGACTCCTCCCTGAGCAGCATGCTCGGCCTCATCGGCGACACCTTCTTCCCAACCACCAGCACCTTCGCCTGGACCCGCGACACCCTCGACCTCGACCTCGCCCGCCACTGGATCGACGACCGCCGCCGCGACCGCCGCCCCGGCCTGATCCTGGCCACCTCCTTCGCCCTCGTCTCCCTGCTCGACCACCTCAAGGCCCTCGACGCCGACGCACACCTCCCCCCAGGCTCGATCGTCATGCCCACCGGCGGCACCAAGGGCCGCACCCGCGAGATCTCCGCCGCCGAACTCGAAGCCAGGCTCGTCGACTCCCTCGGCGTCTCCCCCGAGCGCATCGTCCAGGAGTACGGCATGACCGAGCTCTGCAGCCAGCTCTACGACCCCAGGCTGGCCCGCGCCCTGACCGGCCTGCCCCCCCTCGACCGCCCCGCCCTCACCGCCCCGCCCTGGTGCAGGGTCACCGTCCACGACCCCCTGACCCTCGAACCCCTCGAACCCGGACAGATCGGCCTGCTGCGCTTCACCGACCTGAGCAACCTCGACAGCGTCTGCAGCGTCCAGACCAGCGACAGAGGCCTCCTCCTTGACCCCTCCGAGGCCGGCGACACCATCGAGCTGCTCGGCCGCGCACCCGGCGCCACACCGCGCGGCTGCTCCCTCCTCATCGAAGAAGCCGGCCTCTGAAGGCCCAACCTCCAGCAATCTGCCCGCAGCACTGACCAGCCTCCAGAAATCTGCCCGCTGTAGATCTGATACGGAACCACGCTCAAGCCACTTCCACTTTGGGCCACCAGGATGCCCAAGATGTAAGTGGTTTGAGCGCGGTTCCATATGACCTCGGTCGGCTCACCCCCTGGTATCGGAGCGACGCGGTGGCACCTCGGCTGTCCAGATCGTCACGCTCAGCGCGCCATGTGGACACAGCACACCACACATCTTGCAGCGACACCCCAGCCCTGGAGACCTCGGGGCAGGACAACGAGACGCCCCACTCCGACTTCGGACACCGATGAATACGACATCGAAGCCCTCAAGACGGATCTGAGCGGGACACAGCGACAGGAATATGCCTCGCCCTCGATCATGGCATCCACCTTGCTAGGTGGAAGACTTGTGTCGGTGTGCGTGAGATCAACTGGAGGCAATATCCATGAAGGCAAGAGCGTCGGTCGGCTGGGTTCTGGGTGGCGCGGTGGTGTTTGCGGGCGTGTTGTCGTCGTGCGGGGAAGAGGTCAAGGCACCGGAGCCGCTCCCGATCACGCAACAGGACGCGCTGGAGCACGCCCCGCGCAATGTCGAGGCGATGTTGGGGGATCTGTCCCGGGGGTTGCGCTTCCTGGAGTCGTCGGCCTTCCTCGGCGACGTGGTCGGCGCGACCTTGAGCGCCGGAGAGGTCGAGTGTGGCGGATCGGAAGGCCCCATCGAGGAGCCGCCGCCTGCGCCCGGCGAGGAGCCTCCGAGGCCCGAGGATAAGCCGCCCGTGCCCGGCGAGGAGCCGCCCGCGCCTGGCGAGGAGCCGGCGCCCGTTCCTGGCGAGGGTGGGGAGGGTGAGATCGTGGATTGCGGGGGCGAGATCAACGAGGGCGAGGTGCCGGAGGGCTGGACGGACTTCGAGGAGGAG
Organism: Pseudomonadota bacterium; assembly: GCA_005804885.1. Taxonomy (GTDB): domain Bacteria; phylum Myxococcota_A; class Bradymonadia; order Bradymonadales; genus SYOX01. The sequence continues at coordinate 16,430 of SYOX01000112.1, read as the reverse complement.
TCCGGGTCGGTGGCGGAGTGGCTGTCGGACAACGTCTTCAACGCCGAGAGCGTGGAGAGCCAGACGGACACGAGCGTGACCTATCTCCTGGACCCGGAGCGGGTCTGCGGCGAGCCGGTGCAGGAGCCCCAGACGATCCAGCCGATCGACGAGAACGACCCGCGCGCCGAGGAGAGGATCGAGGCTGCCGAGGAGGACGTCGTGGACTCTTGCCGCCAGCTCCTGGAGGCGATGCCCGTGCGGTTGGTCGTGACGTGGCTCAGCGAGGGCAACGTGGACGTCGCGGTGCAGCTCGGCGAGGGGCGTGACACCGCGATCACGCTGAACATGCACCCGGACAGGCTGGCCGCGGCCATCGACCTGTCGGTGGTCCACGCGAGCCTCCAGGCCGCCGCGGAGACCCTCGAGGACGAGGACATCGACCTCCCTCGGACGCTGGAGGGCGCGCTCAAGGTGGAGCTGGTGCGGGCTGGCGCGCAGGACTTCACGGCCAGCCTGTCGGTGACCCGCGCCATCGCCATCGAGGCCGGCGAAGGGGACGAGGCGATCGCGCTGGCGCTGGGCGCGGCGCAGCCGGCCCTCAAGGCGGAGATCCTGCCCAGCACTCAGACGATCACGGCCCGCGCGGACATCGGCACCATCGACCTGATGCTGCCGCTGGCGCTCCTGCTCGGCGAAGGCGAGGATGGCAGCGAGAACAACGAGATCGCCGAGATCCACATTGGGGGGCTGAACGCCGGGTCGACCTTCACCGGCCAGAGCGACGTGGCTCGCCTCACGGGGATCGGCCTGGGCGACGACACCTCCTATCTGCGCGCCGATGGCCGCGATCTGGTCACGCTGGACATCAACCCCGACGACGGGCGGCGCTTCGATCTGACCGTCTCGGCCTCGCCTGAGGGGACTCGCCTTGAGCTGACCCCGAGCGTGGCGTGGCAGGCGACGATGGCCTTCGGGGCGCTGGTCGACCACTTCGGGATGCCCGAGTGGATGGCCGACGAGACTCTGTCCGCGCGCCTCGACGGCGCCGCGATCCCCGCGCTGCTGATCCCCTCGGGGGACGAGACCGGCCCCGCCGACGCCATCCTCAAGGTGCTGGCCGGCGAGCTGACCCTGGAGAGCCGCGCGATGGCGATCACCGTCTCGGTCGAGGCCAACCAGTGCCTCCTGAGCGAGGGCGGCGAAGAGACCGTCGAGGTGGGCGAAGAGACCGGCGAGGGCGGCGAGGGCGTCGAAGGCGACGGCGAGATCAGCCACCCCTTCTCCAGCCTCGAAGCGGGGCTGTGCGAGTAAGAGGTTCTTTGCGCTCGGCGCCCCGCGCTCCACGATCGCTCCGCGCTCGACGAACGCCCCACGCTCCTCGCACCGCCCTTCGGGACGGGCTCGTCGGGTGGGGCTAGAATCTCAGGGTGGGCTGCGACCGAGAGGTCGCAGGCCGGCGCACGACCGAAATCGACACAAGGGGGCGTGAAAACCCCAATCCACAAGCCCACTTCGACGCGCTGATCCTGCCCTGCGATCCGCTCCCGTCCGCGCGCCGGCCTGCGCCCACCGGGCGCAGGCCGCACGCGCATCCAAGCCCCACCCGACGAGCCCGCCCCGTTGGGGCGGTGCGAGGAGCGTAGGCCGCTTTGAGCGACGGCTTGAGCGAAGGGGCGCTTCGGGTTAGCATCCGGCCCGTTCGCTCGCCCTCGCCAGCACCGGACGCCCATGATCCGACGGATCGTCCTTGAGAACTTCATGTCGCACCGCCACACGGTCATCGAGCCCGCCGCCGGGCTGACGGTGATCGTGGGGCCGAACAACTGCGGCAAGTCGGCCCTGGTCGCCGCCCTCCAGACACTGGCCTACAACGCCCGTGGCGACTACATGATCCGCCACAGGACCCCCGGGGCCTCGGTGACGGTCGAGACGGACGACGGGCACGTCCTGGTCTGGCGGCGGCGCGGCAAGAAGGTCATCTACGAGATCGACGGCCGGGAGATCAGCCGCGTCGGCTCCGGCACCCCCGACGACCTCCACGATCACCTTCGCCTCCCCCTCGTGTCGCTCGACGATCAGCACCAGCAGCGCTTCGACATCCACTTCGGCGAGCAGAAGCAGCCCATCTTCCTGCTCGACGCGCCGCCCTCCCACGCCGCCGCCTTCTTCGCCTCATCCTCCGACGCCGCCCTCCTGCTGCGGATGCGCGACATCCACCGCCAGCGCACCCGCCAGCGCGAGCACGAGGCCCGCCGCCTGGAGCAGAGCGTCGAGGCCCTCGACGGGCAGCTGGCCTCCCTGGAGACGATCGACGACCTCCAGGGCCGCGTCGAGGCCCTCCAGAGCGAACACGACGCGCTGACGACGCTGGCCGCGCGCCTCGATCGCCTCCAGACAGACGTCGAAACCCTCAGCCGGATGACCCGCCAGCAAGCGCACCTCGAAGGCCTCGCGGCCGCGCTGGCCCCGCTGGCGCCGCCACCGTCGCTCGACGACGACGCCGCGCTGGCGCTCGCGCTGGAGACGCTCGGCCCGCTGACGGCCCGAGTCGCGGCGCTCCGAGGGCGCTCCCAGGCGCTCGTCGGGCTCAAGGCCCCGCCTGCCATCGACCCCGAGGCGCCGCTGATGGCCATCGTGGAGCCGCTCGGCCCCTTGTGGGCACGGACCACCCGGCTGAGAGGGCGGTCGACGGCCCTGGCCGGCCTCAGGCCGCCGCCCGCCCTCAGCGACGATCAAACACTGGCCGCCGCGATCGACGCCCTCCAGAGCGCCCGAACGGCCCACAGGCGCCGGATCGCGCGCGCCCGACCGCTCGCGCGGCTCGACACGCCCCCGCAGCTCGACGACGCGCGCGCGCTGGCCGAGTTCGTCGAGGCGCTCGCGCGCCGAGCCCGCCTCAACCGAGCCTGGTGGCGCCGCTCCAGGGCGCTCGACGACCTCAAGCCCACCCCTGAGCAGCTGGACGACCGCGCGCTGGAGCGCCACATCAAGGCGCAAGAGCCGCTCGCGGCTCAGGCCGCGCGGCTTCAACGCGCGAACGCGGCGCTCAGGCCGCTCAAGACGCCCCCGACGCTGCCCGATCCCGCGCCCCTGGCGGCGTTGATCGGGGAGATGGCCTCGAAGTCCGCGGTCATGGAGGACGCGCGCAGGATGACCCGCGCCTTGTCCTCGCTCCAGGCGCCCCCACCAGCGCCCGACCCCGCGCCGCTGGCCGACACCGTCGCAGGGCTGGAGGTCGCTCAGGCGCGCGCCGCCTTGAGCCAACGGCGCGCCGCCGCTCTGACCCCCCTTCGCCTCCCCCCGCCGGCCGCTGAAGGTGCCGCGCAGGAGGCCGCGCTGGAGTCCACGATCGAGGCGCTGGCCGCGGCGCGCGCCACCCTCTTGATCGCCGCGCGCCGCGAGAGGGCGTGTCAACCCGCAGCGCCGCCTCAGCTTGACGACCTCGGCCCGCTGGAGGCGCTGCTGGGCGCCTTGAGCGCCGCCGAGGTGGAGGGCCAGCGGCGATCCCGGCGAGCGCGCGACCTCTCCCTCTTGAGTCCCCCGCCAGCGCTGGCTGACGAAGGCCCGCTGCGCGACACGCTGGACGCGCTGGCCGGCCTTGAAGCGGCGCTGGAGGGTTGCGAGCGCCGCGCCCAGGCGGCCGACCTGGAGCTCCAGGCCGCCGGGGAGGCGCTGCGGCGGGCGGTCAAGGAGGTGGGGGCCTGCCCGGCTTGCGGATCGCCGCTGGATCGCAGCCCGCTCCTGGCCCACGCCTGCGGGGATGAGGCGTGAAGGGCGGACACACGAGATCGGGCGGCCTCGGCCGAAGGGATCGTCCCGCCAGCCAGAGGGCGTCAAATTCATCAATGATCAAGGAGGATTCGTGAGCGACGACGCGGGCGAACTTCGCGGGCTGCTCTTCATCGGCGACCCCCACCTGGCCAGCCGCACGCCGGGCTTTCGCAGCGACGACTACCCGCAGGTGGCCGTCGCGAAGCTGCGCTGGTGCCTGGAGCACGCGCGGGTCGAGCGGCTGCTGCCGGTCATGCTCGGGGATCTCTTCCACTGGCCCAGGGACAACGCCAACTGGCTGCTGGCGGACTTGATGGACGTGATGGGCGAGGGCCTGCTGACCATCGCCGGCAACCACGACTGCCACGAGGACGCGCTCCACGAGGACGACTCCTTGACCATCCTCGCGCGGGCCGGCAGGGCGCGCCTGCTCGACGTCGAGGGGCCGTGGCGAGGGACGCTGGGCGGGTGCGCGGTGGCGCTGGGCGGGACGGCCTGGGGACAGGCGCTGCCCGAGAGGGTCGAGTTCGAAGGCGAGCCCGCGCCGCGCTGGACCTTCTGGATCACGCACCACGACATCGGCTTTCCGGGCTACGCCGCCGCCGATCCCTCGCTGCGCCCGCGCGAGATCCCGGGCGTCGACGCCCTCATCAACGGCCACATCCACGAGCCGATGCCCGACGTCGTCCGCGGCGCCACGACCTGGATCAACCCCGGCAACATCACGCGCCTGCGCCGCGACGAAGCCGACCTGCACCGCACCCCCTCGGTCCTGGCCATCCTCGTCGGCCCCGAAGGCTGGACGCGGAGCGTCGTCGAGGTGCCCCACGCCCCCTCTGCGGAGGTCTTCCACGCGGTCAACCTTGACGCCGATCCCGGAGTGTGGGTCAATCCGGGCTCCAACTTCGTCCAGGGCCTCGGTGAGCTGCTCGCGCGGCGCACCGACAGCGGCGCCGGGCTGATGGAGTTCCTTGAACAGAACCTGGGCGACTACGCTCCGCATGTCGCGGACGAGATCCGCGCCCTCGCCAGGGAGGTGCTGCCAGATGACACCCTCGGACAACCCGAACCCCCAGCAGGACATTGAGGCGCTGCGAAAGCGCTACGAGGCCCTGCACAGCCAGAAGATCCGCGTCGAGGCCGAGCGCTCCAACAGCGAGAAGCAGCTCGCCGAGCTTCAGGACAAGGCCCGCAAGCTCTACGACACCGACGACCTGGAGTCGCTGCGCGAGCTGCTGACCAACATGCGCGCCGAGAACGAGCGCAGGCGGCGCGAGTACCAGGAGCACCTCGACGCCATCGAGCGCGACCTGAGCGCCGTCGAGGCCGCCCACCAGAGCGACGAGACCGCCTCATGACCGATCCCCTGCCCTCCCCCCAGGGCTTGCGCGACAGGGTCCAGCAGCTCGCCGGCGCCCGCCGGGCGCTGACGCGCCAGCGCGCCCAGCAGGTCGCCCAGCTCGACGTCCTGCGCGAACAGCTCACCCAGGCCGGCGACGTCACCAACGCGCTGGAGCAGCTCGGCGAGGATCTCTTCGGGCGCACCGTCCAGCTCCTGCAGGAGAAGCTGACGATCGCGCTCCAGGAGGTCCTGGAGCAGCCCATCGCCCTGAAGGCCGAGTGCCGCTACCTGCGCGGCTCGGCCGCCATCGAGTTCCACATCGAGCGCGACGGCTGCCAGGAGGACATCCTCAAGGGCCAGGGCGGCTCGGTGCTCAACATCCTCTCCGTCGGGCTGCGCCTCTTCGCCCTGACCACGCTGCCCGAGCAGCGCCACCGCCGCTTCCTCGTCCTCGACGAGCAGGACTGCTGGCTGCGCCCCGAGCTGGTCCCGCGCCTGATCCGGATCGTCAAGGAGGCCGGCCGCGCCCTCGGCTTCCAGGTCATCTTCATCAGCCACCACGCCTCGCCGACCTTCGCCCAGCACGCCGACCGGATCTACCGCTTCGAGCCCGGCGAAAAGGGCGTCCGCGCCACCATCCTGGCGCCCGACGGCGAACCCGGCGCCCCCTGAGCCCCAGGACGCCACCATGATCCCCTTCTCCCTTGAAGACATCGACAACCTCTCCAGAGATCACCGATCTCTATCCATGATATCGATTGAAGAGCGCGTCGACGCCCTGCGCCGATGGGCCAACGGCTGGACCCGGCCAGTCTCCGACGACACCCTCGACGACATCGCCCAGGCCAGCGGCCTGAGCCCGGCCATGATCGCCTGGGGCGCCCGCACCACCGCCGAGGCCTTCGCCCGCGATCTGGACGGCCTGATCGACGGCCTCGGCGGCCCTGGCCGCCTGCGCGGCTTCCATTCGGGCACCGCGATCGTCCCTCCCCGCGTCACCGGCCACGTCTGGGCGTCGACCCTGCCGACCTCCGGCTGGATCCCCGTCCTCGGCACGCTCCTGATCGGCGGCGCGGCGCTGATCAAGGCCCCCGCCGCCGCCATGCCCGCCGCCGCCGCCCTCATCGACACCCTCGCCGCCGCCCACCCCGCCTTCGGCCGCTGCCTCGCCGCGCGGGCCTGGGCCGGCGGCGGGCCGCAGGACGCGCTCCTGGCCCGCGCCTGCGACGCCCTGGTCGTCTCCGGCGGCCGCGACGCCATCGCCCGCTTCGCCCTGCTGAACGCCGAGCGCCCGGACGGCCCCGCACCCCTGCTCCCCTTCGGCCCTGGCCGCAGCTGCGCCGTCATCCCCGCCAGCGCCCTTCCCGCCACCGACGACCTGCTCGACGCCCTCGCCCTGGACGTGGCCGCCTACGATCAGCGCGGCTGCCTCTCGCCCCAGGCCCTCTGGGTCGAGATCGAAGACCGCGACGATCGCGAGACGCGGGGCCTTGAACTCTGCGCCCGCCTGGCCGCCGCCCTCGACCGCGTCGCCGCCATCCTGCCGCGCGGCGACGTCCCCGAGGCCGCCGCCGCCGCCATCATGCAGCGCCGCGGCACGGCAGCCTTCCGCGGGCGACCCTTCTCAGCTCGCGACGCCCTCGTCCTCTGGGAGCCCACGCCCTACCGCGCCGACAACCCCCTGCACCGCACCCTCCCCGTTCACCCCTTCGAAGGTGGCCCCGAAGGCCTGCGCGATCTCATCCAGGGTCAAGGCCGCCTGCACAGCCTCGGCGTCGCGGGCGACATCGCCCAGCGCGCCGCCTTCGCCGCGACCTTCGCCCACCTCGGGATCAGCCGCGTGTGCGCGCCCGGCGCAATGCAGACGCCGCCGGGCGACTGGCACCACGACGGGCTCGCGTGGCTCAGCCACCTCGCCCGATTCGTCGATCTGGCTTGATCTGGTCGGACCGGAGCCGCGCGAGGTCAAGGGCCGACGAAGCCCTCAACCTCCCCGATGGGCCTGGACGAGAGCGACTTGAGCGGCTCGATCGCGGCTCGCGGCCTTGCTGCCCCCAACCTCCCAGGCTGGGCTTGAGCGAGAGCGACTCTGGAGGGAGATCATACGGAACCACGTTTGAAGCACTTTCATCTCGGGCATCCTGATGGCCCAAATTGTAAGTGGCTTGAGCGTGGTTCCGTATCAGTTCAGCGTCAGGGTCATGTCGTAGGCGGTCTGGGCGCCCTCGATGAGCTGGACGCGCAGGCGATGGGGGCCAGCCTCCTCGACCGGGAAGAGCAGGCGGACCTCGCCGCTGTCCCCGTCAACCTCGGCCACGAGGACATCGAGAGAATCAAAGAGCGAGAGGCGGACGGCGGCACCCTCCGCGTAGAACTCCAGCTCGACGTCGATGACGTCCGCCTCGGTGGCGAAGATCCGGTAGTACTCCCGCTCGCCACGGCACACCGACAGCTCGGAGGCCGTCCCTTCGATGATCTGGACAGGGGCCAGGGGATCGTCGTTGGGCTCCAGGCCGTCGATGGGGCAGCCGCCGCTGTTGGTGGCTTCAGCCAGGCAGGTGGCCTCACGGGTCGAGCGGAAGGGCGCGGTCAAGGGCGTGTAGACGCCGTCCTCGGGGCAGGTGAAGACGACCCGGGAGCAGAGCGAGTCACAGGCGTCGTCATTGCCGGCGATCCGGCGCTCCGCGGTGCAATTGTCGTTGTGTCCCGCGCAGATACGCAACATCGTGTCGCCCTCGCAGGAGCCCAGCGCGCAGCCATCCGAGGCGTTGCAGCCCACCGAGACCTCCTCGCCAGGGGTGCAGGTGCGCGCCGGGAGGGGCTCCCAGCCGCAGTCCCGGTCGGTGCCGTGCTCGCCGGCGGTGCAAGGCGAGGTGGGGTCGGGGAAGACGAAGCCGACTTGCTGGCTCAGGTCGCAGGAGATGACCTCGGAGGGGTTGTTGCCGCCGGTCAGGATGGTGACGCGGCCGGAGTCGGGGCAGACGTAGTTGACCACCGAGCAGGTCGAGCCGCAGGCGTCGTCGTTGCTGCCGAGCGCCTGCCCTGCGGTGCAGCCGACGTCGACGCCCTCGCAGACGCGCATGACGGTGTCGCCGTCGCAGCGGCCGATCTGGCAGGCGCCGGAGGAGGTGCAGCCGATCGCCATGGGCTCGCCGGGCTCGCACTCCATGTTGGCCGCGATCTGCCAGCCGCAGTCCCGACGCGCCCCGCGGGCGCGGGGTTGCAGATCGCAGGTGCCGAGGGGATCGACGGGCGGGACGATGACGTTGATCGAGGAGACGTTGTTGTCGTAGCTCAGCTCCTGGATCGTGCGGAAGTTGTTGAGCGAGACCTCCAGGCGGTAGCGCCCTGGGGCGATGCCGGTGATGTCGACCCACTGGCAGTCGAGGTTGGAGCCGTAGATGTCGGCCCAGCCGCGCTGGATGCCCTGGAAGCCGCAGTTGTAGCGCCGCTCCTCGGCCACGCTCGGGTCCGTGGTGACGTAGCGGGTGCTGTCGAGCAGGCAGAAGGCCTGCTTGTGGCCGCGCGCGACGACCTGGTTGGCCTCGTCGTAGAGGCGGTACTCGGCGTAGCCGTTGAAGTGGTAGTGGCCGTGGCAGGGCGAGAACTCGAAGAGCTCGGGGTTGTCGTCCGGCTCGCCCATGAACATGTCGACGTTGCCGATGTTCGGCGTCATGGTGCTGAAGCGCATCAGGCGCCTGAAGCCCGGCGCCAGCACGCAGCCCTCGACGATGGCGCAGTTGGTCGGCGTGAACTCCCGCTCCTCGATGAAGATGCTGTTGATCAGCGCCGGCACGTCCACCGTCAGATCAGGCAGCCGCAGCCCCTCCGGGTGGCAGGTGCAGTCGCGACCGCAGAAGGCGTCGTCGCCGCAGCCTGGCTCACAGACCGGCCTCAAGGGATCGCAGGCCAGCGCCGGCCCGCACAGGCACAGGCTGGTGCAGAAGTCGCCCTGACCGCAGGGCGGGTCGCAGACCGGCTGCTCGGGGTCGCAGGCTCGGGGCTCGCACTGGCAGGCCGCATTGCACGCTTCAATCGGCGAGCAGGCCGGGGTGCAAAGCGGGCTGGCCGGATCGCAGGGCTCGACGCAGTCGCATTCGGCATTGCAGACCTTGCCCTCGGCGCAGCCAGGGACGCAGACCGGGGCCTCGGGGTTGCACTCGCGGCGCTCCACGCAGCGACACTGGGGGCTGCAATACTCGTCGTCGCTGCACCCGGGATCGCAGACCGGGTCCGCGCCGTCGCAGAGCGCCTCGCAGGCGCAGGCGGCGTTGCAGAACTCGCCCTCGTCGCAGCCGCCAGGACACCTCGGCGCGGTCGAGTCGCACGCAAAGGCCTCGCAGGCGCAGGCGGCGTTGCAGATCTCGCCCTCGCCGCAACCCGGCGCGCAGACGGGGTCTTGAGGATCGCAAGGCAAGGGCGCACAGTCGCAGCTCTCGTCGCAGTACTCGGCGACGCCGCACCCCTGGGTGCAGATCGGGTTCTCGGGATCGCAGGGCGCCAGCGCACAAGTGCAGTCCTCGGCGCAGAACTCGCCCTCGTTGCAGCCCGGCGTACAGACGGGCTGATCGGGGTCGCAGGCGACCTCGGGCCTCGGGGGGGTCACGCAGGTGCAGCCCGTCGAGCAGATCTGGCCCGAGCGGCAAGCTGGCGTACAGACTGGGAAATCGGAGTCGCAGGCCGGGGCCGGCCCGCAGGTACACGCCTCCGTGCAGATCTGCCGAACCCCGCAAGGCGGATCACAGACCGGGGCCTCGGCGACGCAGCCGACGGGATCGACGATGACGCTCTGCCTCTCCTCGCCGCACCCGGACAGAGCCAGCAGGGCGAGGATCGCGGCGATCAGCCAGGGGAGGTTGAGCAGTCTCATGGGGGGCATCGCCAGCGGTGGTGTCGACACGCGCAGGACCTGGAGGTGCGCGGGCAGAGACTAGCATATCCCCTGATATCAGGACACACCCTGCCCCTTCGACACCCCACGCACGACGATCGCCCCACGCTCCTCGCACCGCCCGTTGGGCGGGCTCGTCGGGTGGGGCTAGAATCTCAGGCGGGCTGCGCCCTGTCGGTCGCAGGCCCCCGCGCGACCCAGGTCGACACCTGGGAGCGTGAAAATCCCAATCCACAGGCCCACTTCGACGCGCTGATCCGCCCCCGCGATCCGCTGTTGGCCGTCCGCTGGCCTGCGACCGAGAGGTCGCACAGCCCACCCGCGCATCCAAGCCCCACCCGACGAGCCCGTCCCCCGGAGGGGGCGGTGCGAGGAGCGTGGGGCGATCGTCGTGCGTGGGGCGTTGGGGGGCTGTGCGCGCCGAAGGGGTCTGGAGCCTTCCCTGAGCGAACTTCGCCCGCCGAGGCGAGCGAGCGGCGGTCAGATGAGGGCGCAGAGCAGATCGAGGGCGCGGCGCTCGACGATCAGCGCGGCCTCGACGGCCTTGGCGAGCCCCTCGCGGGCGTCGGCGTCGGCCATCGCGGCGCCGGAGTCGTCGAGGACGGGCGCCTGGAGGGAGGCGACGGCCAGCGCCAGGGCGCTGGCGCGGTAGAGGTCGGCCAGCGCGTCGAGGCCATCGGGGGTGGCGGCGATCCCTTCGGGAGAGCGGGAGGCCCTGCTCAACGCTCGGGACCAGCCCTTGAGGTAGGCCGAGGCGGCCCAGCGGGCGGTGATCCACTCTCTGAGGGTGGCGGCGCAGAAGCGCGTCAGCGTGGCGGCGATGTCGCCAGGGTCACCCTCGATGGGGTTGGCCAGCTCGTCGGGGGCCAGGTCGCGCAGGAACTCGCAGAGGGCCTCGAAGGCGAAGGGGCCGGTGGCGTAGAAGCGCTCGCTCTCGTAGACGAGCTCGCGGCGTGTGGAGGTGTGATTGGCGGCCCAGCGCAGCGCGTCGACGCGACGGGCGTCGTCGCTGCCCCGGTAGTCCACGACGGCGCCTGGGCGCACGACGAGGAGCTCGCGGGGGTAGGGGCCTTCGTCGGCAGGCTTTCGGCCCGTCAGATCGAACTCGACCTGACCCTGGCGAGCCTGGACGACGATGATCTGACGCAAGGGGCCTTTTTCCAGGCGATAGCCGATGATGAGATCCGGCGCGATGGGATCGCCGAGGCCGTAGGCGATGATGGGCCTGCCGGCGTCGAGCTCGAACCGGAGCAGGCGCCACGTCTCCAGCGCGTCGAGGCCGTCGATGGGGCGCACCTCTCCGCCGTAGTAGAAGGCGGCTGACTCGGCCTGTCCGTAATTGTTGTGGCGCAGGCTGCTCCAGGCGAAGCGGGGCGACCACAGCGCCCCGGGGTTGTCGGCCACGGGGCCGATGGGCATCCCCGGGTTGTCTCTGGGGCGAAAGAAGTGGGTCCGGAAGGCGGTGGCGGTGACCCCCATGAGCTCCTCGAAGGAGGTCTCGACGCCCGCGTGGCGCAGGCAGGCGGCCAGGCCAGCGACCTCGCCGTTGATCCCCAGGGGGAGGATGGGCTCGGCCAGGTCGGGGCCGGCCAGAAGGACCTGGGAGGTGATCTGGCCTGTCATCGGGAGGTCAGCAGGGCCTTGTCCACGGCCGCGGGGTTCCCGACGATGCCCCAGTGGATGTTCTTGATGTAGTCCTTGGAGACGCGCGTGACGTCCGCCGGGGTGACGGCCTTGACGCGATCGATGAAGACGAGGCTCTGCTCCCAGCCGCCGCCGTTGAGCTCGGCGGCGCCGAGGGTGGCGACCTGGGCGCTGTTGGTCTCCTGTCGCATGTAGTGCTCGGTGAGGAAGACCTCGATCTGGTCGCTGAGCTCCTTGGCGGTCAGGGCTTCGGTCTGGATGCGGTCGATCTCGGCGTACATGACCTCGACGGTCTTGGTGGGGTCCACGGGGGTGGCGTAGAGGTAGCCGTAATTGTAGGGGCGAGCGCCGAGGCCCGAGGAGACGGCGTAGGTCAGGTTGCGCTTGGTGCGGACCTCTTCGAAGAGGCGGTCGGACAGCACGTTGATGGCGACCAGCAGGGGGTAGTAGTCGGGGTGGGTGGCGGCCGGCGCGGTGAAGTAGCCGATCATGTAGTTGGTCGGCAGCTCCTGCTCGGCGATGGACAGATCGGCGACGCCGGGGTCGAGCGGGGGCAGATCGCGGCGCTGGTACTGGCCGGCGGGCAGACCGGCGAGGTCGGCGCGGACGGCGCCCTCGATGGTCGCGCGGGTGAGGTCGCCGACGACGACGAGCGTGAGGCGCTCGCGGGTCATCAGGGCCTTGAGGTAGGCGGTGAGCTGCTCGCGGGTGAAGCTCTGGACGGTCTCGACGGTCCCGTCGGTGCGCAGGACGTAGGGGTGGGCGGCGAAGAAGAGCTCGCTGGCCGTCTTGCTCATGCGCTGCTCGGGGTCCTCGATCTCGGCCTTGATGCCCTCGATGGTGCGCTCACGGTCGAGCTCAAGCTGCTTCTCGTCGAAGGCGGGGGCGGTCAGGACCTCGGCGAAGAGGCGCCATGTGTCGGCGAAGCAGGGCAGGACCGAGCCCATGCTCAGGATGGAGAAGTCGCGGTTGGTGCTGGCGCCGATGGAGCTGCCCATGGCGTTGAGCTTGCGGTTGAAGTCATCGCGGGGGGTCTTCTGGGTGCCTGAGTGGGTGGCGACGGCCAGCGCGAGGGCTTCGATGCCGGCGGTCTTCTCGTCGAGGTTGGCGACGCCGCCGTCGATGAAGAGCTGGATGGAGACGATGGGGCGGCCCGGGGTGGGCTTGAGGATGACCTTGAGGCCGTCGACCTCGAACTCCTCGACGCCGCTGGCGGCCACGCGCTCGGCGGGGACAGCGGGCAGCTCGGGGGTGGCGCGGGTGACGAGGTCCTTGGGGGGGAGATCGTCGGGGATGACCTCGGGGCCGGGGCACGCGCCGAGCGCGATCGCCATCGCCAACACCCCGATTCCTTTCAAGAAGTTGTGATCGTGGGACATGTCGCTCTCCGGGTTCGGGGGGGTGCTCAGCGCTTCTTGATGGGTTTGGCCCACTCGGCGGCCTTCTTGTCGGTCAGGCCGATCTGCTTCTGGATCTCGTCGTCGACGAGGATGCCCATGACGAAGGGCTTGCCGTAGATGTAGGCGTCGACGTAGCGCTTCATGTCGTTGCGGGTGACCTTCTTGAGGTTGTCGATGTAGCCGGTGTAGTAGCCCAGGCCGGCGACGGCCCACCAGAAGCTGACGGTGTGGGCGTAGGCGCTGGTCTGCTCGCGGCCGTAGATGTGATCGACGGCCAGGAGGGTCTTGGCGGTCTCGATCTGCTCGTCGGTAAAGTAGTCCTTGTCGGTGAACTTGCGCACCTCGGCGGTGACGGCGGCGACGGCCGCGTCGAGCTTGTCGGGGGTCACGGCGAAGCTCAGCGTGATCGGCCCGGTCTTGTCGAGGGTGTAGTAGCCGATGCCGGCGCCGAGGGTCAGGCCGCTGTCGACGAGGGCCTTGTGGAAGGCGCTGTTCTCCTGGCCGAGGATGAAGCTGAAGACGTCGGCGGCGTAGGTGGCCGCGGGGTCCTTGGAGACGGAGGGGCCGTGCCAGCCGATCTGGACGGTGATCCGCTGGACCTTCTTGTTGACGATGACGGCCTCGGTCTTCTGGATGGGGGGGTGTGGCGGGATGGGGTCGAGCTTGAAGGGGTCGGCGGCGCGCTCCCAGTCGCCAAAGTGCTTCTGGGCCAGGGCGAAGCCTTCCTCGGGCTTGACGTCGCCGGCGAGGATCAGCAGGGAGTTGTTGGGGATGTAGTACTTCTGCTGGACGATCTGCATCTTCTCGACGGTGGCCGTCTCGATGGTCGGGCGGTCGCCGATGGTGTCCTTGCGGGTGGGGAACTTCCACCAGAGCTTGTCGGCCACGGCGCGGAAGAGGTGGAAGTAGGGGCTCGAGAGGTTGCGCTCAAGCTCCCCGATGACGACCTGGCGCTCCTTGACGAGCTCCTCTTCGAGGAAGCGCGGCGTGCGGATGGCGTCCTTCATGAAGACGACGCCCTGCTCGATCTTGTCGGAGCCGAGGGTGAAGAAGTAGTTGACGCGCTCCTCGCTGGTGGTGCCGTTCCAGACGATGCCGAGCTCTCGCTGGCGCGCCAGGTAGGACTCCTGGCTGGGGATGGCGGCATTGCCCTTGAAGAACATGTGCTCGTAGAGGTGGCTGAGGCCGTTGAATTCGGGTGGCTCGGTGTAGGCGCCGTTGCGCACGGCGATCTCGATGGTGATCAGGGGCACGGAGTGATCTTCGATGACGATCACCTCCAGGCCGTTGTCGAGCGTCTTGCTGGGCAGCTCGATGCGATCATCAAGGGTGATGGGGGCGCCCTGGGCGTGGCTTGAGCGACCGAAGGCCAGCAAGCCCAGCAGCAGCGCGGCCAGCCCGAGGAGCGTCAGGAGGCCCGAGCGCTTCGTGTGCGTGTGGATGTTCATCGCGTCCTCGTCATCAGGAAAGGTGGAGGTGCGCTCAGGGACGGGGGGCGCGGGCCTGGGGGGCGCCGCGGTCGAAGATCCCTGGGGCTGCTCGGGCGAGAGTCATACTCCGGATGCGCGGCTTTGCCAACCCTGTTGAAGGGCGAGGTTGGGGGAGCAGAGCGCAAAAGGGGCCGCGGGGATGACCCCTGCGGCCCCTGGGGAGCGCGGATGGCGGCGGGCGTCAACGCGCCGGGGCGCCGCTACTCGTCGTCGTCGTCGCCCTCGCCCTCGTTGGCCTTGGGCGCGGAGGTCATCTCCTTGATGTCCTCCTCGTCGTGGCCGCGGGCGGCCATGATGAGGGAGAGGTTCGTGTCGACGAACTCAATCAGGGAGATGGGGGCGTTGTCGCCCTCTCGGCGCTTGAGCTTGAGGATCCGGGTGTAGCCGCCGGGTCGCTCGGCCATCCGGGGGCCGATCTCGCCGAAGAGCTTCTGGAGGGCCTCCTTGTCCTTGAGGCGGCTCAGGGCGACGCGGCGGGCGTGGAGATCGCCCTTCTTGCCCAGGGAGATCAAGCGCTCGACGAAGGGGCGCAGGACCTTGGCCTTGACGTCGGTCGTCTGGATGCGCTCGTACTTGATGAGCGAGGCGGCCATGTTGGCAAGCATCGCCTTGCGGTGGCTGGCGGTTCTTCCCAGCGTAATCTTTCTACTTTGATGTCGCACGGATCACCTCACATCATCATCGGACGGCGATCGGGGCCCTGGGGGCCGCCGACCTGCATCAGGTTCAGTTCTCGCGGAGCTGGGGCGGCGGCCAGTTGTCCAGCTTCATCCCCAGGCCCAGGTCCATGCCCACGAGCAGATCCTTGATCTCCTTGAGGGACTTGCGGCCGAAGTTCTTGGTCTTGAGCATCTCGGCCTCGGTCTTCTCGACCAACTGCCAGATATGCTCGATGCCCGCGTTCTGGAGGCAGTTCGCGCTGCGTACCGAGAGGTCGAGTTCGTCGACCCGCTTGTAGAGCGACTCGTTGAAGGACTCCGAGCTCTTCGGTTCATCGCCCGCCATCGGCTCATCCTCTTCGGTGAAGTTGATGAAGACCTGCAGCTGCTCCTTGAGCACCTTGGCGGCAAACGCCACCGCGTCTTCTGGGGTAACGCTGCCGTTGGTCCACACTTCGATGGTGAGCTTGTCGTAGTCGGTACGCTGTCCCACGCGAGCGTTGGTGACCGTGTACTTCACGCGCCGAACCGGCATGTGAATCGCGTCCACAGGAATGGTGCCGATCGGCATCTCCGGGGACTTGTTGCGGTCGGCCGGGACGTAGCCCTTGCCCATCGCCACGGCCATCTCCGCGTGGAAACGCCCGTTCCCGGTGAGGGTGCAGACGGGGTGCTCGGGGTTGAGCACCTCGGCGGCTGCGTCGAATCGGATGTCGCCCGCGCGAACCACGCGAATCTCGCCCTGCGCGCCCTCCACGTCAATGACCGCGTGCACCGGCTCGGTGCGGTCGGTCTTGATGAGGATGCCCTTGATGTTGAGGATGATGTCGGTGACGTCTTCCACGATGCCAGGGATGGAGCTGAACTCGTGAAGGACACCCTCGATCTTCACCGAGGTGACCGCCGCGCCCTGAAGGCTCGACAACAGCACCCGGCGGAGCGAGTTGCCCAGCGTGATGCCGAAGCCACGCTCGAGCGGCTTGATGACGAACTTGGCGTAGGTGTGGCTCGACCGGCCGTCGCGCTCGATGCGACGGGGCTTGATCAGCGAACGCCAGTTGCTGACGATGTATTCAGCGCTCATTAGATTCTCCAAACTGGGCTTCTGCGCGCTTGGCCGAGGCGCGCTCATCACCCAGAGTAGATTCCGCGCGAGCAAACGCGCGCACGGTGCTGGCCAGGCGGGGAAACGCGGCGGGCTCAACGAACCCGGCCGCGAAGCGGTTGACTAGACGCGGCGGCGCTTGGCCG
>SYOX01000111.1 GCA_005804885.1 Pseudomonadota bacterium | reverse complement strand
GGGCGGCGTGGGCCAGGCTGCCGCGCCGGGCGGCGTCGGCCAGGCTGCCGCGCCGGGCGGCGTGGGCCAGGGCGCGGCGGCCTGGTTGGCCCAGGGGGGGGTGAAGGGGTTGTGCTGGGGCCAGCCGCCCTGCCCCATGAACATGCGCGCCATCGCGTCGGCCATGGTGAAGGGGAGGTTCGCCATGGGGTAGAAGGGCGCGGCCTGCTGGGCGCCATTGCGGGCCTGGAGGTAGAGGGAGAGCGCCGTGGACATGGTCTGGCCGAAGAACTCGGCCAGCGCGTCGTCCCCCATCCGGATGAGCTGCATCAGGAGGGGCACCGGCAGCAGCCGGCCGGCCCCGCGGCTCTCGACGACGATCTGCGCCAGCGTCGCCTGCGTCAGATCCGCCCCCGTGCTGGCGTCCGTGACCTGGACCTCCTCCCCGGCGCGGATCCGGCCGGCCAGATCGTCGAGCGTGATGTAGCTGCTCTGCGACGTGTCGTACAGGCGACGGTTGCTGTACTTCTTGATCACGATCATGCTCGGCCTCCCCCTCCCTGAGCCCCTGGTGCAGCGCGGCAGCATACGCCGCAGCGCCGCACCCTTCAACCCCACCGCCCTCCACGCCGACACCCGACATTGCTGCAACGCAACACGACCCTTGACGAAGGCGACCGCCCGGCGCTATGCTCCCCCCAGGCGACCGGCTCGCCCGCGGCCGCCGCCCCCTCGACGGACCTCGCCGCCAACCCCGGATTCAGGAGCACCGCGATGTTCTGGCAGATGTGGAAGAAGGGCTTCGACGCCTGGGAAGGCGCCACGGCCCAGTATCTGGAGCAGGCGCTCTCAAGCCCCGCCCTGCTGACCCCCTCCGGCGCCCTGCTGACGGTCGCCATGAAGGCCCGCGCCCAACACCAGCAATGGGCCGCCCAGTGGTGGGGCGCCGCCGGGCTCTCCACCCGCCGCGATCAAGAGCGCACCCTCCACGCCCTCAACCAGCTCCAGAGCCGCCTGATCGACCTCGAAGAGAAGCTCGACGCCCTCCAGGCCGACCGCTGATCCCGTGAGGCCACGCCCATGAAGCGGCTGCTCAAGCTCGCCGGCCTGCTGAACCGAAAGCCGCCACCCGTCGGCCGCACCCCCGCGCGCGTCGTCCACCACGAGAACAAGTGGCGCCTGCTGCGCTACGACCCGCGCCCCGCAGGGTGCGCCTTCCAGACCCCCGTGCTGCTGATCCCCTCGCTCATCAACCGCCACTACATCCTCGACCTGACGCCCGGCAAGAGCTTCGCCGAGTTCCTCGTCTCGCGCGGCCACCCCACCTTCATCATCGACTGGGGCACCCCCGAGGCCGAAGACCGATACCTGACCTTCGACGAGATCTGCGACCGCGCCCTCGGCCGCGCCCTGCGCCTTTGCGCGCGGCAGAGCCCCCGCGGACAGGCCCACCTGATGGGCTACTGCCTCGGCGGCACCCTGGCCGCCATCCACGCCGCCGCCCGACCCAGGCACGTCGCCAGCCTCCTGGCCCTGGCCGCCCCCGTCCACTTCAACGACGAGGGCCTCCTGTCCACCTGGACCCGCCTGCCCTCCTTCGACATCGACGCCCTGACCCGCGCCGGCAATGTCCCCTGGCAGCTGATGCAGTCCTCCTTCCACCTCCTCAAGCCCACCCTCAACCTCCAGAAGGCCGTCGGCCTCGTCGACCGCGCCTGGGACGACGAGTTCCTCGACGGCTTCTTCGCCGTCGAGACCTGGGCCAACGACAACGTCTCCTTCCCCGCCGAGTGCTACCGCCAGTACATCTCCGACCTCTACCGCCGCGACCTCTTCTTCCAGGGCGCCTTCACCCTCTCCGGCGACCCCGCTCGCCCCTCGGACATCACCTGCCCGGTCCTGGCCGTCTCCTTCGCCCACGACCACATCGTCCCCTGGCGCACCGCCGCCGCCCTCGTCGACGCCGTCTCCTCCGTCGACAAGCACCACACCCAGCTGCCCGGCGGCCACATCGGCGCCGTCGTCTCCCGCAAGGCCGCCGCCCACCTCTGGCCCATGATGTCCGACTGGTGGGCCTTGCGCGACCGCTGACCCCCTCCCCTCCTGGAGTGCTGATGGGTTTGACTCCCGTCGTTCGTCGGTCCCTCAAACCAATCAGCACTCGAGAGCGCCACTTTGTTCGAGAAACCGAGAGCGGCCCGTTGACCGACGGGATCAAACCCATCCCCCCTCCAGCCCGACACACAGCCCGCCGATCCCGACCTCGACGGCGCTTCCCTCCCGCCACCCCTCCCTCTATAATCCAGCCCTCATCAGCGCCCGGCACCCTCCCCTCAGGAGTCGACCATGACCCGCCGCCCCCTCACCCTCTGGCTCCTGATCCTCCTGGCCGCCCTCGCCATGCCGCCCCCCACACCCGCCTCCGCTCAACCCGCCCCGATCGAGGACGAACCCGACCAGGGCGAGGCCCCCGCGGACGAGGCCCAGGCGGCGCCCGCTGCGGAGAGCGAGCTGGAGGCGCAGGTCGACGCCCTCTACAGCGCCGGCGACAAGAAGGGCGCCATGGCCGCTCTGGAGGCCCTCCTGGCCCTCAAGACCGCCCGCCTCGGCGCCGACAACCCGGCCCTGACCGGGACCCTCGATCAGATCGCCGGCGTGGCCATCGCCCTGAGCGACCTGGGCGCCGCCGTCCGCACCTTTGAGCGCATGATCGCCATCCAGGCGGTCGCCCTCGGCCCCGCCGACCCCGCCACCCTCCAGACCCGCTTCGCCATGGCCACCATCCTCCAGCGGGCCAACCGCACCCCAGAGGCCCGCGCCACCTTCGATCGCCTGATCGAAGACGGCGCCGCCGCCCTCGGCGATCGACACCCCTTCGTCATCCAGACCCGCGTCGGCCTGGCCGAGCTCCTGCGCTCCATCGGCGAGCTCGACGAGGCCGCGGCGATCCTGAAGATCGCCGCCGACCAGCAGGAGCAGACCCTCGGCCCGCGAGACATCCAGCTCGCCGTCACGCTCAACAACCTCGCCCTCGTCGTGCTCCAGAAGGCCCGCGGCGAGCAGGCCCTCATCCTCTTCAAGCGCGCCCTCTCCATCTGGGAGCAGCACCTCGGCCCCGAACACCCCCAGATCGCCCTGGGCCTCTCCAACATCGCCGAGGCGCTGCGCCAGGTGGGCCGCCTCGACGAAGCCCGCGCCAACCTGGAGCGCGCCGCCGCCATCCGCGAAAAAGTCTTTGGTCCCGACCACTTCGAGAACGGGCAGACCCTCAACGCCATGGCCCTGATCGTCCTGACCCAGGGCGACGCGCGCGCCGCCCTGACCCTCTTCGAACGCACCCTGGCCCTCTGGGAGCCCGCCTTCGGACCCCTCCACCCCTGGGTCATCACCGTCCTGGACAACATCACCACCTGCCAGGTCTCCCTGGGCCAGTACGCCGACGCCGACGCCACCGCCCGGCGCGCCGTCGAAGCCTGGGCCCAGATCCCCGGCGGCGCACCCGCCGAGCGCGCCCGCAGCCTCTTCACCCTGGCCTCGATCGACAAGGCCACCACCCGCCTCGACGACGCCGAGGCCCACTTCAACGAGGCCATCACCCTCTGGACCGCCAGCCTCGGCAAGAACCACCCCAGCGTCGCCATGGGCCTCGAAGCCCTGGGCGCCCTCCTGCGCGAGCGCGGCGACCTCAAGCGCGCCGAGCCGCTCCTGCGCCGCGCCCTGAACCTCCGCGAGGCCGCCCTCGGCCCAGACCACCCCGACACCGCCTCCAGCCTCTACAGCCTCGGGCTCTTCCACGTCGCCGGAGGCGACTTCGCTCGCGCCGAGGTCCTCCTGGAGCGCGCCGTCTCCGTCTGGGAGCGATCCTTCGGCCCCGACCACCCCACCGTCGCCACCGGCGTCGACGCCCTCGGCCAGGCCTGCCTCGCCCGCGGCGACCTCCCCCGCGCCGAGGCCCTCCTTCGCCGCGCCCTCGACGCCCGCACGAAGACCTTCGGCCCCGGCCACCCCGACACCGCCACCGCCGCCGACAACCTCGGCGTCGTCCTGATGCAGCTCGGCGACTTCGACGCCGCCCTGATCTGGCTCCAGAAGGCCCTCGACGCCCGCCAGGCCGCCCTCCCGCCCAACAACCCCTGGATCGCCCAGAGCTTCAACAACATCGCCATGGTCCACTTCAACCAGGGCACCTTCGAAAAAGCCGCACCCCTCTTCCAACAGGCCCTCGACGCCTGGACCCTCACCCTCGGCCCCGAGCACAACCTCACCGTCCAGACCACCGTCAACCTCGCCATCCTCCACGGCCAGCAGGGCGACCTCGAGCGCGCCACCCCCATGCTGGAGCGCGCCGTCGAGATCCAGCGCCGCACCCTCGGACCCCGACACCCCTCCACCGGGATGCTCCTCAACAACCTCGGCACCTTGCACCTGAACTCCGGCGACCTCGACAAGGCCGAACCCCTCTTCCAACAAGCCCTGACCATCTCCACCCGCGCCCTCAAGCCCGACCACCCACAACACCTCACCACCCTGAACAACATCGCCGAGGTCTGGCGCCGACGCGGCGACCTCAAGCGCGCCGAAAAAGCCTTCGGCCAGATCATCCGGCGCCTCGACCGCCCCGGCCTCACCCCACGCCCCGAGCTCACCCGCGCCCTGAACAACCTCGCCATGATCCACTTCACCCGCGGCGACCTCAACCGCGCCGCCCCCCTCTTCCAACGCGCCGCGGACCTCTCCCTGACCCTCCTCGGCCCCGCACACCCCCAGCGCCTGACCACCCTCATCAACCTCGCCCTCGTCCGCGCCCGCGCCGGCGACATCCCCGCCGCCACCGCCCTCATGCGCGAGGTCAGCGATCTCGGCGAGCGCAACCTCGAAGCCCTCCTGACCCGTGGCTCGGAGGCCCAGAAGCGCGCCTTCTTCACCACCGTCGCCGACAGCTTCTACGCCACCTTCGCCCTCCACATGACCTCCGCACCCGACGACCCCACCCTGGCCGCCCTCTCCGCCGAGGTCCTGCTGCGCTCCAAGGGCCGCGTCATGGACGCCCAGGCCGACACCTACGGCGCCCTGCGCCGCGCCCTCGACCCCCAGGGCCAGGACCTCCTCCAGAAGCTCGCCGCCCTGCGCGCCCGACAAGCCAACATGGCCTTCAAGGGCCCCGACGGCTGGGACCCCGACGCCTTCAAGGCCGCCTCCGACGACCTCGCCAGCCAGATCGACGCCACCGAGCGCGACCTCGCCGAGCGCAGCCAGCGCTTCCGCGCCCAGACCTCCCCCATCACCCTCCAGAGCGTCCAGCAGAAGCTCGAACCCGACGCCGCCCTCGTCGACTTCCTCCTCTACATCCCCCTGAAGCTGACCACCAAGGGCCAGCCCGTCACCCCCGACAAGCCCCGCTACGCCGCCTACGTCCTGCGCCCCGACAGACCCCTGGCCTGGGCCGACCTCGGCCCCGCCGACGCCATCGACCAGCGCGTCACCGACCTGCGCCGCGCCATCATCGCCCAGGAGCCCGTCGAAGACCTCGCCCAGGCCCTCCACCGCGACCTGCTCGCCCCCCTGACCGCCGCCCTCGGCGACGCCCGACACCTCCTGATCGCGCCCGACGGACAGCTCAACCTGCTCCCCTTCGAATCCCTGATGAACCCTGAAAAACGCTTTGTCGTCGAGGACTTGCGCGTCACCTACCTGACCACCGGCCGGGACCTGCTGCGCCTCGAAGGCGCCTCGCCGCCCCGCGACGGCGCCCTCATCCTGGCCGACCCCGACTACGACGCCCCGCCCGCCGACGACGCCAGCCCCACCACCGGCGCCGCGCCGCGATCCGGCGACTCACCCTGGCCCCGCCTGCCCGGCACCCTCGCCGAGGCCCAGGCGATCCACACCCTGATCCCCAGCGCCACGCTGCTGACCGGCTCCCAGGCCACCGAGCGCGCGCTCAAGCAGGCGGCCGGCCCCCTGATCCTGCACATGGCCACCCACGGCTTCTTCCTCAAGATCGCCGAAGGCCCCGCGCCGCTGACCGAGCTCACCCGCGGCTTCAAGAAGACCGCAAGCGTCACCCTCGACGGGCAACCCGCCGAGGCCGCCACCACCACCCCCCAGGACCCGCTGCTGCGCGCAGGCCTCGTCATGGCCGGCGCCAACCTCACCCTCGACGACCCCGATCACGACGGCTCCATGACCGCCTCCGAGGTCTCCGCCCTGGATCTGTGGGGGACGCGGCTCGTGGTGCTGTCCGCCTGTGAGACCGGCGTCGGGGAGATCCGCAATGGCCAGGGCGTCTTCGGCCTGCGCCGCGCGCTCTCGCTGGCCGGCTCCCGCAGCCAGGTCATGAGCCTGTGGCAAGTCTCCGACTCCGCCACCGAAGCCCTCATGACCGGCTTCTACGCCCGGCTGGCCCAGGGCCTCGGCACCACCGAGGCCCTCCAGCTGGCGCGCCTCGACCTCCTGAGCCGCCCCGAGACCCGCCACCCCTTCTTCTGGGCCGCCTTCATCCCCTCGGGCGACTGGCACACCGTCGACCTCCCCAAGCCCGCCGCCGCCGAGGACCTGCCCCAGAAGATCGAGCCCGGGCCGCGCGGCTGCGCCTGCCAGACCCCGGCCGCGCCACCGGCGAGGGCACCGCGCGGCGCCCTCGGCCTCTTGACGCTGGCGACGCTCGGGATCGCGATCAGGAGGCGCGGCGGCGCAGCGCGATCAGCCCGAACACCAGCAGCAGCACCCCGCCACTGACCGGCGAGCGCCCCCCGACCGCAGCGCACCCCTCGTCCGCAGGCGCGACCTCGGGCCGCAAGACCACCGCGTCGGGCTCCAGCTCGTCCGGCTCGGGATCGCCTGGATCGGGATCGCTCGGCTCGGGATCGCCCGGCTCGGGCTCGGACGGCTCCCCTTCGGGCTCGGCGCCGCAGCCCTCGGCCTCGCAGGCGACGCCCTGGCCGCCCTCGGCGCAGGCGTTGACGCCCTGGGCCACGCAGCCGCCCTGAGCCACCTCGCAGGGCTGGCCGAGGCCCGCGAAGCCCTCATCGACGAGGCCGTCGCAGTCGTCGTCGGCCCCATCGCAGAGCTCGTCGCCGACGCAGGCCGGCTCAAGGCCGTTGGGCTGCTCAAGGGGCTCGTTGGGGTTGGACTGAAAGGGCGGGGGGGGGTCGCCGGGGCGCCACGTCCCGGCCGGATCGCCGAGCTCCTGACCATTGCTGAAGCCATCGCCGTCCGCGTCCAGGCCCGCGACCGCCGGCCAGTCGACATTGCCCGAGCTGCCCGGCGGCACCAGCCGCGCCTCGATCTGCGCGCCCAGGAGCGTCCGCGGGCCGCCTGGGAAGATGTGGCAGCCGTCGCAGTTGAGCGTCGTGCCGTTGGGGTACTGGGAGACCCGGAAGGGGTGCGCGGCGGCGTCGGTCGCCACGAAGGTCAGCGCCAGGACGGCCAGCGCAGCAGGCGAGGATGTTCTCATCGGGCGCCTCGGTGTCAGGTGTGAAGGGGGGAGTTGCACAGCGGACAACGGCGGACAAGCCGGCTCGTGTTGCCCTGCCAGCCGCAGGTGCAGCGCGCCGCGATGGTCTGACCGCCCTGCTCCCGCTTTCCCGTGAGCTTGCCGACGACGATGACGATCAGCGCCACGATCAGGACCGCGGCGCCGACCTCCAGGACCGTCAAGCCCGCGATCAGCTCCCGTTGGAGCACGCCCATGAAATCTCCCTGGTGAATCGACCGTCCTCAATCTAGAGGAGCCCTGGGATGGCTGCAACACTGGCGAAGGGCGGCCTCCGTTGATATTGATTCGCAGGGCTCAAGGCGCGGCGATCCTCGGGAGGCGATGGTGCGCACACGACAATCGATCCTGGTCCCGGTGCTGGTGGCGGTGCTGGCGATCTGCTTCACGATCGCCGTCCTGGTGGCGTGGTGCATCATCTTCACCCAGTTCTACGTCGTGGCCACCGAGACACAGACCATCCCGGACCTGGGCGTGGGCTACTGGCTGATCCTGTCGGCGGGCTGCCTCTTCCTGGTCCTGATCATCGTCGCGCTGATCCTCTTCCTCGTGGCCAACCTCCGCCAGGCCCTCCTGGTTCAACACCAGAGCACCTTCATCGACAGCGTCACACACGAACTCAAGTCCCCGCTGGCCAGCCTGAGCCTGTGCCTGGAGACGATGGAGTCCAGAGACCTGACCCCCGAACTCCAGGCCCGCTTCATCACCATGATGAAGCACGACGTCGAGCGCCTGCGCGACTTCATCGAGCACATCCTCGAAGCCGGCCGCCTCGAACACAACGAGCGCGAGATCGGCCAGGAGCCCGTCGCCCTGCCCGAGCTCGTCGCCCGCTGCCTCGCCCAGATCCAGAAGCGCCACACCATCCCCGAGGACGCCATCCGCGTCACCCTCCAGTTCAACGACCCCGAGCGCCAGATCGTGACCGACCCCCTGGCCCTGGAGATCGTCCTGCTCAACCTGCTCGACAACGCCGTCAAGTACTCCGAGGCCGGACAGGTCAAGGTCGACCTCAGCGCGCGCGACGACGGCGAATGGATGACCTTCCAAGTCGTCGACCGCGGCATCGGGATACCCAAGAAGCACCTCAAGAAGGTCTTCCGGCGCTTCCACCGGGTTGAGCGCGACGACAAACCCAAGGTCAAGGGGACCGGGCTCGGCCTCTACGTCGTCGCCTCCCTCGTCCAGCGCCTCGGCGGCCGCATCACGGCCTCCAGCGAGGGCGCTGACTCAGGCGCGACCTTCACCGTCCGGCTGCCCATACGCCGCCTGACCACCGACCCTTGACGGAGCCCCCATGACCCAGACCAACCTCCTGCTGGTCGAAGACGAGGAGCACCTGGCCTTCACCGTAGCCTTCAACCTGCGCGCCGAAGGCTACGGCGTCACCGAGGCCGTCAACCTCGCCGCCGCCCGCGCCGCCCTCGACGACGCACACTTTGACCTCCTCCTGCTCGACGTCATGCTCCCCGACGGCGACGGGATGGCCTTCTGCCAGGAGCTCCGCGCCCGCGGCCTGCGCACCCCCATCATGATGCTCACCGCCAAGGGCGCACAGCAGGACATCGTCTCGGGCCTGAGCATGGGCGCCGACGACTACCTCACCAAGCCCTTCGCCCTGACCGAACTCCTCGGCCGCGTCCGGGCGCTCCTGCGGCGACACCAGTGGTCCGCCAGCGCCCGCAAGGCCGACGACACCTTCCGCTTCGCCGGCTTCACCGTCCACTTCGACACCTGCGAGGTCTTCAAGGACGGCCTGCGCGTCGAGATCACCGACCTCGAGCTGCGCCTTCTCAAACACTTCGTCGAGAACGAGGCCCGCGCCCTCTCACGACACAGCCTCCTCGAAGGCGTCTGGGGCGTCCACGGCGAGACCAACACGCGCACCGTCGACAACTTCATCGTCCGCCTGCGCCGCCTCTTCGAACCCGACCCCGCCAACCCTCGACACTTCCTCACCGTCCGCGGCGTCGGCTACCGCTTCGTCCGCGACCCACGCCGCGCCTCACCCTGATCCACCTCGAACACCCGAAACAACCCACGGCGGTTGATGCCAGACGCGTTTTGATCCACCCTCGGGGCCTCAGGCGCCCTCCGCGCCCCACATCATCAAACTTTTCGATGGAGCGCCGCCGGGTCCACCCATGCGCTCGATAGATTCGACCGACAATCAGGCCACCCCATGAGCAAAGTCGCCATCCTGAAGACCTCCCCGGCCACCGTCCTTGAAGACTACCACCGGCTGATGAACCTCGCCGGCTACCAGCAGACCCTGAACAAGGCGATCGACACGGCCCTGAAGATCAACATCTCATGGCACTTCTTCTACCCCGGCTCCTCCACCACGCCCTGGCAGCTCGACGGCGTCATCAAGGCCATGCTCAAGGACGGCTTCGACCCCGCCCTCATCCACGGCTGCCACAACCGCACCGTCGTCATCGACGCCTACCTCGGCGAGCGCGAGAACAAGCAGATCAACGTCATCCAGGCCCACGGCCTGCGCAACATCCACCTCTACGAACCCGACAACGAATGGGTCCACGTCCGCGACGCCGTCGGAGCGCTCGCCGATGACTTCCTCGTCCTCAACGACGTCTTCCCCGACGGCTTCCACATCCCCAAGCGATTCATCGGTGAGAACATCCTCCACCTGCCCACGGTCAAGTGCGTCCACCCCGATACGGAGCTGGTCCTGGCCGACGGATCGCTGGAGCGCGCCGGAGCGCTGGTCGAGGCGCAGCTCTCGCGCGGCGCGATCCCCCTGTTGGACAAGGAGGGCGATGTCCACATGCGAGCCAGAGCCGACATGCTGAGCTTGAACGCTCAGGGGGTGACGGGATCGCAACAGACCTCGCACTTCTGGCGCACACCGACGGCAGGTCAGAAGGTGTGGCGCCTTCGCACCCGGACAGGGCGCGAGGTCACCACCTCGGCCATCCACCCCTTCTTGACCCCGAAGGGCTGGCGCAAGGCCGAATCCCTGGAGGTCGGCGCCCGGATCGCGATCCCCAGAAAGCTCGACATCCAGGGCTCGCCCCAACCGCTCCCTCCCCTCGAAGGCCTCTCTGCGCCCGTCGACATCGACGCGCTGCCGCTGCGCGCGGGCCGCAAGTACTCCGTGGACTTTCAGCGGGATGCCATCGCGCGCTACCTCGACGGCCAGACCCAGGAGGCCATCGCAGAGGCGCTGGGCGTCAAGTGGCAGATCATCCAGAGCATCCTGAACCGCTATGGCGTCGCCTCTCGCATGCGCCACAAGGCCATCAAGACCCCCGAGCACACCTCGGTGGGCTTCTGGCGGTGGATGGGCTACTTCTTCGCCGAAGGTTGGGTTCAACCCCTCAAGGGCAGCTGTCGCTTCTGGTGGACCAACACGCACCCTGCGCTCAAGCAGGACTTCGTGGCGCTCACCGAGGACCTCTTCGGGTTGACCCCCACCTGGCGCAAGGACGAGTCGACCTGCTATTTCGACAGCCTCAACCTCCAGGGCTGGTTCGAGGCGATCGGACTGCCGACCCCTCTGGACTCGGGCAACAAGCGCGTCCCGGCGGCGCTCTTTCGAGGCACCGAGGCCGAGATCGCCGCCTTCGTCGGCGGCTACATCGACGGCGACGGCGGCGTGGGCAAGCTCGACGGGCTCCACGCCGTCACCAGGAGCCCTCGCCTGGCTCTCGATCTCCAGCACCTCATCAGCCGCCTCGGCGCCGTCGCCTTCCGAGGTGAGAAGCGCTCCCGCGCCACGAACTCGAAGGCGCCGGCCAGCCTCTACTCGACCCTCTCTGTCTACGGCGATGACCTTGAGATCCTGGCCAGGACCGTTGAGTTGAGGATGCCCGAGAAACAGGCGAGGCTCGACGCGCTCGTTGAGCGCAGAGCCCGGGGCAAGCGCCCGAGCAACTGGGACACCACGCCGATTGACCCGGAGGCGTTCCGCCAGGTTCGCCAAGGACTTGGATTTACTCAACAATCCACGGGCAAGCCCAGCTCGGTCAACAGCATCGAGAACGGCCACACCACGCCGACCCGCCACGTCGCGCGCTACTTCATCGATCTCTTCAGGGGCGCTGATGGTGACGGGCGCTACGCCAAGGCCATCGACGAGATGGACTTCATGGCCAGCGACACTCTGGCGTGGGATCATGTTGTGGAGATCGAGGCCGTCGAGGCCGACACGCCCTACCTCTACGACTTCACGATGGAGGGCGCGCCCAACTTCATCGGCAATGGGCTCTTCCTCCACAACACCCACATCTTCACGACCACCACGGGGGCGATGAAGAACGCCTTCGGCGGCCTGCTCAACGAGCACCGCCACTGGACCCACCCGGTGATCCACGAGACCCTGGTGGACCTCCTGATGATCCAGAAGAAGATCCACCCGGGGATCTTCGCGGTCATGGACGGCACCTTCGCCGGCGACGGCCCCGGCCCCCGGTGCATGATCCCGCACGTCAAGAACGTCCTGCTGGCCAGCAGCGATCAGGTCGCCATCGACGCCGTGGCCGGCAAGCTGATGGGCTTTGACCCCCTCGAAGACCTCAAGTTCATCCGCCTGGCCCACGAGCGCGGCCTGGGCTGCGGCGACATCAAGGACATCGAGATCGTCGGCGACCTCGACGCCCTGGGGGAGAAGTGGGACTTCGTCGGCCCCTTCAAGAAGATGACCTTCGCCTCGCAGATGCAGCACAAGATCTACTGGGGGCCGCTCAAGGGCCCCCTGGAGTGGTCCCTCAAGACGGTCCTGGCCCCCTGGTCCTACATGGCCAGCGTCGCCTACCACGACGTCTTCTGGTACCCCTTCAAGGCCAAACAACAGATGGAGAAGGTCCTGGGCAGCGAGTGGGGCCGCCTCTTCCGCGACTGGGAGAACACCCGCGCCGACGAGCGCGGCTTCCCCCAGATCGCCGCCAACCCCGCCGAGCTCGAGCGCACCGGCGCCAAGGCCCTGGCCAAGTCCTTCGAAATCCTGGCCACCTGCTTCAAGGAGGCCCCCGAGTTCGCCGCCAGCCGCCGCCGCGCCGCCCACCAGCGCGCCTCGCGCGGCTGACGCCGGCGATGACCACACACGCGCCAGGGCGGCCCTTGATGATGGGCTCGCGCCCGCGGCGGGCGCCCCCGCCCTGGACGCCCTCCGCCCGCCTCCACCGGCTCGCGCTGATCCTGCTCGCGACGATCCTGGCCGCGCCGGCGGCCTGCGGCGACCCCACCTACGCCGGCGAGGACGATCTCAAGGCCCAGCGGCTGCTTGAGCGCGCCGCGGCGCTCTGCGCGCTGCCCGCCCCACCCCTGAGCGACGAGGCGCCCGTCCGGGTCTTCCTCCTGGCCGGGCAGTCCAACATGCTCGGCCACGGCCTGCCCGGCGTCCTGCCCGAAGCCTGCCGCCGCCCCAACCCCGCCGCGATGATCTGGGACTCGCCCTCGCGGGCCTGGCGGCCGCTTGAGCCCGGCGAGCGCTTCGGGCCGGAGATCATGATCGGGTGGACCTTGCGGGCCGAGCACCCCGGCCAGCGCCTCGCGCTGGTCAAGCACGCCGCGGGCAGCACCGACCTCGACGAGGACTGGCGGCCGACCACCGAGGCCGGCCAGTGCGCCTCGGGACGCTGCCAGTGGCCCGCGCTCGTCGAGGCCATCGCCCAGAGCCGCGCCGCCCTGCTCGACGCCGGCCTCGACAGCCTCCCCGGCGGGATCTTCTGGATGCAAGGCGAGAGCGACGCCCGACGCCAGGGCGCCGCCGAGCGCTACCTCGACAACCTCACCCGCCTCATCGACGCCCTGCGCCTTGAGCTCGGACAACCCGGCGCGCCGGTCGTCCTCGGCCGCCTCTCGGCGCGCCTGCCCGCCTCCGCCGCGCCCTTCAACGACCAGATCCGCGCCGCCCAGGACGACGCCGCCGCCGATCCCCTGGTGGCCGCCGTCGACACCGACGACTTTGACCTGGAGGCCGACCAGGTCCACTTCAGCGCCCTGGGCCAGATCGCCCTGGGCGAGTCCATGGCCAGGGCCTGGGGGCGCCTGCGGCCCGCCGGCGAAGCGCCAACCCCCTGAACAGGCCCCGGAGCAAGCACCTTGGACCCCTCAAGCAAGCCCCCCTCGCTGCGACCGACCCGTGAGACGACCCTGCTGGCCTTCCTCAAGGAGGCCCTGCCCGACTGGAAGACCAGGACCCTCAAGCTGCGGCTCCTGAAGCATTGCGTCGCCGTCAACGGGGCCGTCGTCACCCACCCCGGCTTCGCCCTCAAGGCTGACGACGAGGTCGAGATCCGCGACCTCGCCGACGCCCCCATCCAGGCCCCCGGCGGCATCAAGATCCTCTTTCAGGACGACGCCTTCGTCGGCATCATCAAGCCCGCCGGCCTGCTCTCCGTCGGCACCAACCGCATCAAGGAGCACCACGCCCTGGCCATGGTCCGCGAGGCCATCGGCCCCAACCAGCAGCTCTGGCCCGTCCACCGCCTCGACCGCGAGACCTCCGGCGTCCTGCTCCTGGCCCGCGACCACGGCGCCTGCAAGGCCCTCCAGGCGCGCTGGGACGAGGTCCAGAAGGTCTACTTCGCCGTGGTCGAGGGACACCCCTCACCCCCCGATGGCCTCATCAACCAGCCCCTGCTTGAAGACAAGAGCCTCACCGTCCGGGTCCGCAACCACCCCGACGCCAAGGACGCCAGGACGCGCTACTGGACCCGCGACACCGGCCCCCACCGCTCCCTCCTGGAGCTCCACCTCGAGACTGGCCGACGACACCAGATCCGCGCCCACCTCGCCTGGCTGGGCACCCCCGTCGTCGGCGACACCCGCCTCGGCGACAAGGCGCCCCGCATGGCCCTGCACGCCCACGAGCTCTCCTTCACCCACCCGCTGACCCAGGAGCGGATCACCCTGCGCGCGAGCAACCCCTCCGGCTTCTCGGCCCTCCTGAAGGGCCAACCCCCTGTAACAACTCAAGAAGACGAGAAGAAGGGGCCCCCGGACAAGGCCCGCCCGCCCAAGCCCGCGCGCGGCGCACCCAAGCCCGCGCGCAGCGCGCCCAAGCCCGCGCGCAGCGCGCCCAAGCGGCGCAAGTAGCCCGCCCTCGAACAAGCTCGCCCAGGTCGATCGCCCTCAAGCGCTGTCCGGGGCAAGGCAGACGCCACCCTCGGCGTCACCCTGAACAAGCTCGCTCAGGTCGAGCGCCCCCAGACGAGCTCGACCAAGGGCCACCTTCTCGATGCAAGGCATTCGATGCCTGCCCCCTCGCAGGCCGAGCGCCCTCAAACGAGCTCGACCAGGGGCCACCCCGAGGGAGCGCGCCCTCACCCCCCAAGGCGCCCCAGCGCCATCTCGGCGATGTGGGCCACGGCGGCGTCCTCGCTGGCCGCCAGCGCCCCCAGCTGCTCGCTGGCCTGGACAAGCCACAGCGCGCCGGCCGCGACCACTCGGGTCGACCTCGGCTCGCCCCCCTGCGCCACATCCAGCACCTCGTCCAGCGCGCCGAGGCGCGCCAGCGCCACCACCGCCGAGCAGCGCGCGCTCGCCGAGCCCACGCTCGCGACCTCGCGCAGCGCCTCGACCGACTCGCCGCCCTCGTAACCCCGCACGGGATCATCGACGTTCTCGAAGGGCGCCAGGATCTCCGCCTCGCGCTCCTCGCCCGGGAAGAGCTGGACGACGTAATGATCGGCGCCGTCCTCGTCGTCGTAGGTGCACGTGTCCAGGTCCGCGTAGAGCACGCGCACGCGCCAGGTCCCGTCGGCCAGCGCCACCTCGACCGGCGACCCCGAGGCGTCGTTCTCCTCCCCCTCGACCAGCAGCGCCCCCGAGCTCACCTCGACGCTGGCCTCGGTGACCTTGCAGTAACCCTCCGAGGGCGCCGGCTCGCCCTCGTGCACCTCCACGATGACCGGCGCGTAGCCCGCCGCCCGCGGGGTCTGCACGGCCACGAGGCCCGGCGCGACCCCGAGGCCATCCCCCCCCGACCAGGGGTCGTTCGAAAAGGCCCCATCCCACCGCAGATCCCGGTCCCGGATGAAGAACTGATGCGCCGCCACCCAGACGACGCCCTCCGAAGTAGACATATAAATTCACCTTTTGTTACAATAGGTTGAAGATCACACGCGGATATCATGGGCGTTGATTGCTGACGTCAACAGGCGAGCCATCCTGACACGGGGCGAGGGCGTGGGGGGAGGGCTCGCGCCCAGCCCGACGGGCCTTTGAGCTGGGGTCGAGCGGCGCGATCCTCGACGCGAACCGGAGATCCCGCCAAGGCGGCGATCAGGGCGACTCCAGCGCCGCCCTGATCTGCGACGCGGCGGCGTCGAGGTCGGCGCGCGGCGGCAGCTTGTAGTAGCGGGGGGCGAACTTGAGGCCGAAGCCGTCGCCGGCCAGGCGCGGGAAGACGTGCAGGTGGACGTGGGGGACCTCCTGGCCTGCGGCCTCCCCGTCGGCCATGAGGAGGTTGACGCCCTCGCACGGGATCCCTGAGCGCCGGATGGCCAGCGAGATGGCCCTGGCCACCTGCATCATGCGCCCGCAGGTGTCGTCGTCCAGCTCGTGCAGCAGCTCGACGGGCTCGATGGGCACCACCAGGACGTGGCCTGGGTTGACCGGCTGGATGTCCATGAAGGCCGCCACGCGATCATCCCGGTAGACGAAGGAGGCCGGCGCCTCTCCATCGAGAATTTTCTTGAAGATCGTGCTCATCCATCGGTCCTCTTGATGATGCCCAACCCTCCGGGCTTACCGGAGGCGGAAGACTGCTGGATCTGGACGCCGCCGACAATCCAGCTGCCGCCGAGCAGGTTCGTAGGGGCGACCTTGCCTTGAACGAGGTACAAGTCAAGGAAGCTGAAGACGGCCAGCGAGGGGTCGAGGTTGAGGATGAGCTTGTGGAGGCTTGAGAGCTGGAAGGCCAGATCCGAGGGGCGGTCGTCGCCGTCGGGGAAGAGGGCGCCGATTTGGCCGTGATGATCAATTCCGGTGGCCAGAACGCACCTTGCGCAGGACCATTGGTGAGAACGATCGTACGCTGCTGGCGTCTCCTTCTTCTGTTGACCGATCGTCCAAATCCTGTTCAGGTGTGCTACCTCTCGAGCCGAAGTGGATATCAACGGAGAGGCGCTCTTCGCGATGCTGCAAATCGAGAGCAACGGTGCCCACAACCGCGAACTTCTGGGCCCGATCTTCCCGTGGGCGACAGAAAAGGGGACGACGAACGCGCATATTATTTCACACACTGAAGACACAGGTAAAAACACGCAACAATGCCTATTAACTCAATAAGAACGGCGATGACAGACAAGCCTTTGAGCGCTGGCGCCCCGTGGTGGCATCAGATCGGGGCGTTGCTTGGCGTCGCGCTGGTCTATTTTGTCCTGGCGAGGTTGTCCCTCTTGCTGGCCTTCGAGGGGAGCAACGCGTCGCCGGTGTGGCCGCCTTCAGGCCTGGCCTTTGCGGCGGTGGTCCTCCTGGGGTGGAGGGTCTGGCCCTCGATCGCGGCGGGCGCTTTCGTGGCCAACCTCGTCTTCTTGATGGAGACCTCGGAGGCTCCGTGGGGCTCGGTGATCGTGGTGTCGATGCTCACGGGGGGGGGCAATGCGGCAGAGGCGATCGTGGGCGGGTTGCTCTACAAGCGGCTGGGCTTGAGCGCGAGCCTCTTCAGCCGCGCCCAGGATGGTTTCAGGTTCGTGCTCGTGGCGTGCGGGATGTGTCTGATCAGCGCGATGGTGGGTCCGGTGGCGCTGATCGCCTTCGGTCTTCTGCCGGAGGCGCTCTTTTTTTCGGTTCAGTTCACGTGGTGGCTGGGCGACGTGACGGGCGTGTTGATCGTGTCGCCGGTGCTGCTGTGCTGGGCTGGGGTCGGGAGTGAGGGTTGGAGCGGGGGTCGCCCGCTGGAGCTCCTGTCGCTCTTCGTCGGGCTGATACTGATGTGCGGTTTGCTCTTCGGGGGTTGGCTGGACGTCTCGCAGGTGGGCTCTCTGGCCTACCTGCTGCTGCCTTTCGTCCTGTGGGCGGCGTTTCGCTTTGACGCTCGCGTCTGGACCCTGCTGGCCTTGCTGGCCACGGGCTTGACGATACTGGGGACGATCCACGGTCAGGGGCCATTTTCTTCGGGGAGCCTCAACCAGCAACTCTTGCTGGTGCAGACCTTCTTGAGTTCGATGTCGATTGTCACGATCATCCTGGGGGCGACGGTCGCAGAGCGTCGGCGAGCGCAGGAGAGCCTTGAGCGTGTGGCGGTGAACCTGCGGGAGATGAACAAGGAGTTGGAGCAGTTTGCCTACGTCGTGTCGCATGATCTGAAGGCGCCTTTGCGCGCGATCCACCAGCTCTCAGGGTGGCTATCCGAAGATTACCGGGATAAGATCGACGAGGAGGGTCAGCGCCGGTTTGATCTGCTGCTGGGTCGAGTGATGCGAATGGACGGCCTGATCGAGGGCATCCTGCAGTATTCAAGGGCAGGCCGCCAGGCGATGGTGCTCAGCGAGGTCAACGCGAGGGATGTCGTCGAGGAGTTTCTGAAGGCTCGGGAGAAGAAGGAGGGCTTCGAGGTGAAGATCGAGGGTGAGCTGCCCGTGCTGACCTGCGACAGGATTCAGCTGCAGCAGATCCTCCAGAACTTGATCGACAACGCGCTCAAGCACCACGGCAAGGCGAGCGGGCAGGTGGTGGTGTCGAGCCAGGACGCCGGAGAGTGCTGGCGCTTCACGGTCGAGGACGACGGGATCGGGATCGATGAGAAGCACACTGAGCGTATCTTCGAGATGTTCCAGACGCTCAACCCCCGTGACAAGCTCGAGACGACTGGCGTAGGGTTGACGATCGTCAAGCGGCTCGTCGAGCGCACGGGGGGTCAGGTGGAGGTGAAGTCGAAGCTGGGCGTGGGGAGCAGGTTCATGTTTACGATTCCCAAGACGATAAAGGTGACACAGTACGAAGAGGAGGGGCGGTGAATCGAGACATTCCTATTCTGCTCGTCGAGGACGACGAGGTGGACGTGATGACGGTGCAAAGGGCCTTCAAGACTCATAAGATGAGTAATCCATTGAAGGTGTGCATGCACGGCGAGGATGCGCTGGCGTATCTGCGCCGAGAGCCTCCCTACACGAATCTGGCGTCCGAGCCGATGCCGGGTTTGATCCTGGCGGATTTGAACATGCCGGTCATGAACGGCATCGAGCTGCTGCGCGAGCTCAAGTTGGACGAGTCGTTGAAGCGCATCCCCGTGATCGTGCTGACGAGCTCGGATCAGGAGCAGGATCTGGTGGAGAGCTACGCGTTGAGCGTGGCGGGCTACATCGTCAAGCCAGTGACCTTCCTGGAGTTTGTCGATGTGGTGCGCGTCCTGGATATCTATTGGTCGATGTGCAGGTTTCCCAAGGAGTGACGATGGCCAGAGTCCAAGCAGGCCAGGTGCGGGTGCTCCTCGTAGAGGACGACGAGATCGACAGCGCCTCGGTCGTCCGCCGCCTTCGTCGCAGCGCGATGAAGTTCGACGTCGAGCAGGCCTCCACGCTGGAGCAAGCGCGCGAGTGGCTCAAGGGACATCGGTGCGATCTGGCGATCATCGATCATGATCTGGGCGATGGCATCTCGGGGCTGGAGTTGTTGCCGGACCTGGGCGAGGTGCCGGTGCTGATGTTGACGGGGCGCGGCAGTGAGATGCTGGCGGTCGACGCTCTGCGCAAGCGGGTGGACGACTACATCGTCAAGGAGACGACGGGCGATCACCTCGACAAGTTGATGGCCTCGATTGAGCGCGTGCTGGGTCGCCGCTGGGGCGCTCTGCGCAGCTACGTCCAGGAGTTGGAGCGCGAGATCGAGCGCCGGGAGCAGGCCGAGTCGGCGCTCAACCACCTCAACCAGGATCTGGAGCGCCTGGTGGAGGAGAAGACCCGCGCGCTGGGTGGGAAAAATCGCTTGCTGGAGGGCACCCTGGACAGCATGGTCGAGGGGCTCCTGGCGGTCGACGCCGGGGGGCGGCCGATCCACTGCAACGCGCGGGCGGAGGCCATCCTGGGTCAGGTGCCGGCCAACCTCACCTCGGCCCAGGGGCCGATCGAGGGGTCGAGCTGGCACGAGGTGTCGGCGTACCTGAGCAGAGCCGTCGGCGGCGAGCTGGTGGAGGTGAGCCGTCTCCTCATCGACGGCGAGGCGTCGCCGCCGCGCTGGGTCAGCATCACGGCCGTGCCCTTGAAGGACGACGAGGGTGCGCGCGAGGGAGCCGTGATCGTCATCAGGGACATCACGGCTGCGGTGGAGGCCGAGGAGAAGCAGGCGCAGCTGGAGGCGCAGATGCTCCAGAGCCGCAAGCTGGAGAGCCTGGGTCTGCTGGCCGGGGGGGTTGCGCACGACTTCAACCACCTGCTCGCGGGCATCATGAGCAATGCGGAGTGTCTCCTGGATGAGCAGCCGAAGAGCCAGATGATGCTGGATTGTCTGGCGGACATCGTGACGGCCTCCAAGCGCGCGGCGTCGCTGTGTCATCAGCTGCTGGCCTATGCGGGCCGGGGTCGCACCGTCAACGAGGTCTTTGATCTGAACCTCCTCATCCAGGAGATGCTCCACCTGCTTCAATCGGCGATCTCCAAGGACGCCTCGGTGCAGTGCGTGCTGGCGCCGGACCTTCCACCCCTGGAAGGTGACGCGACCCAGCTTCGCCAGGTGGTCATGAACCTGATCGCCAACGCCTCCGACGCGCTCGGCCCAGCGGGCGGGGCGATCACGATCACGACAGACAGGGTCCACCTGCGGCCCAGCAGCGCCGAGGGCTATCTGCTCAGCGAGGATCTGGTCGAGGGCAGCTACAACGTGCTCAAGATCACCGACGTGGGTTGTGGGATGGGGGAGGAGACGAGAACGTTGATGTTCGACCCCTTCTACACCACGAAGACCAAAGGGCGGGGCCTGGGCTTGTCGGCGGTCCTGGGCATCGTCCACAGCCACCGGGGGACGATCAAGGTCGACAGCGAGGAAGGCAAGGGCACCACCATCGAGATCTGCCTGCCCTCTTCAAAGCGCCCTCTGGAGTCCGCCGAAGAGATCGAGCTGCCCGAGGGTCCGTGGCGGGGGCGAGGGTCGGTGCTGCTGGTGGACGACGAGGTGCTGGTGCGCACGGTGGCCACGAGGCTGCTCAACAAGTGTGGCTTCCACGTCGTGACGGCCAACGACGGCCAGGAGGCGATCGAGATCTTCAAGATCCACCGGAACCACCTGCGCATGGCGCTCATCGACATCACCATGCCCAAGCTCGACGGCGTGGGGGTCCTGAACCAGCTTCGCGCGCTGAACTCGGCGCTGCCGGTCATCCTGTCGAGCGGCTACAACGAACACCACGTCGCCCACGAGCTGGTCGAGCAGAGCAACGTCTATTTCCTCCAGAAGCCCTACGAGCGCTCGAAGCTGTTGACGCTCATCCGCCTCGCGTTGAAGGAGCCGGGGGGCAAGGCCCCGGGTCGAGAGCGCCTCTCGCCGACAGGGCTCTGACCCCGGCCCCGATCCAGCCCCAACCTCGGCCCACACCCCCAGGCTGCCAGCAGCACCTCACCGCGAGCGAGGCCATGCAGCACCTCGCCTGTCCATCTTGACACGCCAGCCCCCCCTCATCGACGATGTTGGCTTCGCCGGTTGATCAAACCCCCACACACGGAGCTCCCATGTCCCTGTCCCTGACCTACTTCGACTTCGACGCCTCCCGCGGCCTTGAGTGCCGCCTCGCGCTCAAGGCCGCTGGCCTGGACTTCGAGGACGTGCGCCTGCAGCGCGACCAGTGGGCCGCGATGAAGCCCACGACGCCCTTCGGCGGGCTCCCCATCCTGCGCGACGGCGACTGGACGCTGACCCAGTGCAACGCCATCCTGGGCTACATCGGCCGGACCCGCGGCCTGCACCCCACGGACCCGAGGGAGGCCGCTCAGCACGAGGCCCTGCTCCAGTCCGTCGAAGACCTCCGCAACAAGATACCGGGCGGGCAGGGGCTCTCCGACGAGGCGAAGAAGGCCGCTCGCGAGGAGTTCGCCGCAGGCTGGCTCAGCCAGTGGGCCTCCACCGTCCAGGGCGCGATCAAGGGCCCCTTCGTCGCTGGCGACGCCCTGAACGTGGTCGACATCAAGCTCTTCGTCATCCTCCGATCCTTCCTGAGCGGCACCTACGACCACATCCCGGCCTCCCTCTTCGACGCGTGGCCCCGACTGCCGGCCCTCCACGCGGCGGTCGCCGCCCACCCCGCGGTGGCGGCCTACTTCGCCTCCCGCTGATCCGCGAGGCGGCGCGCCACCGGCGGAGTCCGACCCATCGACGCCTGTCATGGAGCCAGGGACGACGCGAGCGATCACAACCTGCAACACCTTGCCTTCGCTCGGAACCGCAACTGGCGCACTTTTGCGCTCAATTCACCCAGATCTCAGACATGACTTTCATCAAACAAGATAAAGCCTGTAGAAACAAAAAAATGAACCCTTGTGCTTTCGAATCATCCTCGAAGCCCCTTGGGACCGTCGCTTGACGCCGCCCTCCTGCTCGGACAGTCTGTCGATCGCCTTTCGACAACTCGGCGGCGCCCAACGCGCCGCGCGTCCAACCTCCACCGACGAGAGTGTCCGATGACCGCCTTCGCATTCCCAGGTGATCTTGAGTTGCTGGCTGACCTCACCCACGCCTCCCACATCCCGCGGGCGGCCCTCCTGGCCCTGGGCATGGGCGAGGATGAGGTCAACAACCTGTGCTTTGGCGACCCGACCGGATCGCTGGCCTCGGTGTGCGACGTCGAGATCCACGAGGCGCCCGGCGAGCAAATGGCCTCCGACTGGACCCGCGATCCGCGGATCGATGAGGACGTGGTGATCTTCGCGCAGGACGGGACCGGCTCGATGATCGGCCTCTGGCGAGGTGAGGCGGGCGCTGATTCTGACCGCTCGCCGTCGAGCTTCCCTGTGGTCTTCTTGGGCTCGGAGGGCATGTTGGCGGTCATGGCGCCGGATCTTGCGGCATTCGCCTACCTGCTGGCGTGCGGCAACGGGACTTACAACTGGGCGTGCTTGATGCAGGATCCGGCGGGGCCGGAGGGCTACCTCGTCGCTCGGGCCACCCCTGCCCGGCTG
Organism: Pseudomonadota bacterium; assembly: GCA_005804885.1. GTDB lineage: Bacteria > Myxococcota_A > Bradymonadia > Bradymonadales > SYOX01. The sequence goes on along the minus strand of SYOX01000111.1, from coordinate 55,772 downwards.
GAGGTGCTCCACGCCGAGCTGGCCGCGGCCTTCGCCCCTGGGGTCGACGCGGCGCGGGCGTCCGCGGCGCTGGACGCGGCCCGAGCGCTGACGCCGCGCTTCGCGCAGGAGATCATGGCCACGATCTCGGGGTGATCCCGGCACTTGGGTGGAGCTCATGACGAGCGCGTCGACAGAGCCGATGATCGAGGCCCGCGGGCTGACGCGCCGCTTTGGCGACCTCGTGGCCGTGCAGGGCGTGGATCTTCGGGTGGAGCCCGGCGAGGTCTTCGGGCTGCTGGGGCCCAACGGCGCGGGCAAGACCACGACGGTCAGGATGCTCGCGGCGCTGATCGCGCCCTCGTCCGGCAGCGCGCGGGTCGCGGGCCACGTGATCGGCCAGGACAACCAGGCCGTGCGGGGGGCCATCGGGATCCTGACCGAGACCCCCGGGCTCTATTCGAGCCTGGACGCCGAGGAGAACCTGCGGCTCTTTGCCCGATTGCACGGCCTTGTCGAGATCCGCAAGCCCATCGAGCGCTACCTCCGGATGCTGGACCTGTGGGACAGGCGCCACGAGCCCGTGGGCGGCTTCTCCAAGGGGATGCGCCAGAAGCTCGCCATCGCCAGGGCCCTGATCCACGAGCCGCAGGTGGTCTTCCTCGACGAGCCCACCTCGGGGCTGGACCCGGTGTCGGCCAAGGTGGTGCGCGACTTCATCGCCCAGATGAAGGCCGAGGGCCGGACCATCGTGCTGTGCACCCACAACCTGGACGAGGCCGACAGGCTCTGCGATCGGATTGCGCTGATCAAACGAGCAGTTGTCCGAGTGGACACCCCGGAGGGGCTGCGCCGGGGCCTCTACGGTCGCACCGTCCGCTTCCGGCTGCGCGAGGCCACGCCCGCGCTGCTGGCGGCGGTCGAGGCGGTGGCGGCGGTCGAGCGGGCCGAGATCCAGGGCGCGGTCGTGGTGGCGTCGCTGGCCGACCCGGAGCGCGACAACCCGGCCATCGTGCGCGCGCTGGTGGAGGCCGGGGCCGAGATCCTGTTCGTCGAGGAGGAGAAGCAGTCTCTGGAGCGGGTCTACTTCGACCTGCTCGACACCCCAAAGGCCCCGGAGGCACCATGAGGATCAACACGGCGCGCGTCGCGGCGGTGCTGGACAAGGAGTGGGTGGAGATCCGCGGCAACAAGGTCATCTCGGGGACCATCGTGGCGCTGCCGCTGATCCTGGTGGCGCTGGTCGTGGGCACCTCCTTCTTCCTGCAGTTCCTGCCGGACAGCGAATTTGGCAGCGAGATCAACGACTTCGTGCCCTACCAGATCTCGGGGCTGCTGGGCCGGCACGCCCTGATGGTGATGCTCAACGACCAGTACATGTTCTACCTCTTGATGATCCCCATGATGTTGCCCTTGACGATCGCGACCTACGGGATCGTCGGCGAGAAGAAGGAGCGCAGCCTGGAGCCGCTGCTGGCCACGCCCTTGACCACCGAGGAGCTGCTCATCGCCAAGACCCTCAGCGGGGTGCTGCCGGCCACGGCGATGGGGTGGTTGAGCTACGCGCTGGTGGTGGTCGCGTCGATCTTCATCGTCGATCCGATGGTGGTCTACTTCCTGATCCGCCCGGTCTGGGGCCTGGGGATGCTGCTGCTCAGCCCGCTGCTGGCGCTCCTGACCTCGCTGCTCGGGGTGCTGATCTCGGCCCGGGTCAACGACGTCCGAGCCGCCCAGAGCGTGATGGGGGCCGTGGTGCTGCCGCTGGTCGGCGTGAGCCTCGCGGTGCTCATGGGCAAGCTCTACGTCAGCGCGACGCTCCTGATGGTGAGCTGCGCGGTCCTCGTGGCGATGATCGCGGCGGCGATGTGGCTGGCGGTGCGGGCCTTTGACCGCGAGGCCATCCTGACGAGGTGGTCGTGATGGCCAGATCGCCCATGGGCCGGACCGGGTGGGCGGCGCTGGTGGCCGCCGTGACGCTCCCCATGCTCGTCATCGGGGCGCTGAGCGCCCTGACCGCGGTGCCCCTCGACCTCGAGACCCTCAGCAAGGCCCGCCCCCCGCTTCACGACCTCAGCCGCCGCCGCCCTCGCCTGGCGGGCGCCTGCGGCCTCAACGAGGTCCAGGCCGGCCAGGGTTGTCAGCGCGCGACAGCGGCGACGGTGGATCAGGAGGAGGTGACCTTCCCCTCGTCCATCGGCCAGAAGGGCATCAACCCGCTCCAGGGCACGCTCAGCCTGCCGCGTGGCCTGAGCGGGCGGCGGCCCGGGGTGATCCTCATGGGCGGCAGCGGCCCCACCAACCGCCACTCGACCAGCTCCGGCGACCTGCTGCTCAAGCTGCCCGCGCCCTTCCCCTTGTTTGATCGCCTCGCCGAGGGCCTGGCCCGGCAGGGGCTGGTGGTGCTGCGCTACGACAAGCGATCGTGCGCCGCCTGCTACCGCAAGCTCTATGACGTGGAGCAGTTCAGCATGGCCGACTTCGTGACCGACGCGCGCGACGCGGTGAACTGGCTGGCCGCTCGCCCCGAGGTGGACCCGGAGGCCATCGTGATCATCGGCCACAGCGAGGGCGCCCAGCTCGCGCCGCTGGTGGCCCGCGGCGACCCCCGCGTCAAGGCCGTGGTGCTGCTGGCGGGCACCACCGAGCCCATGGGCGCGGTCATCACCGCGCAGCTGGAGCGGCTGGCCGCGCTGCGGGCCGGGCGCGGGGATCGGGTGGGGGCCTGGGCGCACCGATCGCTGGCCGCGCAGATGAAGGCGTGCTTCGACAAGCTCGACGGCCCGAACTACGACCCCAAGGAGGAGTGCCTGGCCCCGGCGCTGCCCCAGCGCGTCCTCAAGGAGTACGACGCGCTCAACGCCACCATCCCCAAGGCGCTCGGCGCCCTGCCCTGCCCGGTGCTGGCCGTCCAGGGCAGCCTCGACATCAACGTCCACCCCGGGCAGATCGAGCGCTACCGGGAGCTGCTGACGGGCAACGACGCCGAACTTCACCGCCTGCCCGGCGTCTCCCACCCCCTGGTCAACGCCCTGGCGACGCCCGAGCCCGCCGACATCGACCCGCAGGTCTGGGCGATCCTGACCGCCTTCTTGACCTCGGTCGGCAGGAGATCCCCATGACCCCCGACGCCGCCGCCCTCCTGTCGGCCTTCGAAAGCGCCGCGATCTCCCACGCCGATTGGACCCACCGCGCGCACCTCCAGGTCGCGCTGGCCTGCCTGACCCTCGATCCGCTGGAGGACGCCATCGCGCGATTTCGTAAGGGGATCATGGACTTGAACGCCGCCCACGGCGTCCCGCAGACGGACACTGGCGGCTACCACGAGACGCTGACCCAGGCCTACCTGCGCCTGATCGACGTCCACCTGCGCGGCCTGCCCCCCAGCTCGACCTTCGAAGCGCGGGAGGCCAGCGTCCTTGCCACCTTCGCCGACAAGGAGGTCATCCTGCGGCACTACTCCAGGGCGCGGATCATGTCGAGAGAGGCCCGATTTGGCTTCCTGCCCCCCGACCTCCTCCCCTTCGAACAGCTCTCCTGACCCCGCCCCCCCCTGACCCTGCTCATCCCCCTCCCGCACTCCACAGCCTCGCCCGCTGGCGACTCGCCCTTGAATGACTGGCGTCAGGGGCGGCAACCAAAGCTGCTGCGGTCGTCCTCAATGAGCTTCGCGGCCATTTCTGGATATTTAATTGTAAACTGCTCAGTCAGTTCACATGCCAAGGCCATCTCCCCCTGAATCTTCAACGACAGTATCTCCTGCAATCGGGCCACCATCGCGATCGGCTTCAACATCCCATCGCCCAACGCCTCCGCCATCTCCCAGGAAGAACGGAGCATTATTGAAGAGTCAGCGTAACTTTGCCTATTCATTAATATCTCACCCAAGGATAGATATGATTGTGCACAAACCCGATCAGGCATCAACTCACAACCCTCAAGACTGTCAGTAAAAAACTGGACGGCCGTTTGAGTTTGGCCCGATTCCCGACACGCATTCCCGAACAAATTTAACAAGTATCGTACATGCTGGGGTTCTAACCCTGAAAAATCTATAAGGAAACGGGGCGCCTCTTGGCAGACTTTGTCATTGTCATTCTCGGCACACAACCCAGCAAGTTCGTCTAAAGAGTCAAGCCGATGACTCTTCTCGCCCATGTCGTTCAACACCATCTGGCATCCGCCGATGGGGATAACCAAAACAGCAAAAACACAACAAGCCATACTTAGACGATGCATAGCACACCCTCCCGAATATGAATTCGCTGTCGTTCATTGGCCCTCAGCCATACCCCACGGCAGCCTGAAGAGCGATCTGTTGATGTACCAATCGCATGTTTCATCAGGGTAGTGCTTCAGACAAACACTCCTCAATAAGGAATCGGTTGTCACATTCAATTCTACAGCTTCGGCCTGTCTATAGAACATCAACGCGCCATGATAATCGCCCAAGATTTCTTTAATGTGCCCCATAATAACGAAGCACATGAAGCATGATGGATTGCTCTCCAAATGTCTTGATAGATATACATACGAAAGGACATATTGGCCCTCTAGAAAAGAGTTAGCGCCACACTGAAAATCATCCCAGCACTGCTTTTTCTCCATTGGGGTTGTTGCACTCTCCATTGGGGTTGTTGCACAAGACCAACACAACACTACCGAACACACAAACACAAGAATGTAGATCATCGATAAATGCGGACGCACCCCATCAGGGAACCCAACCAATTTACCAAGACTGTCCTGCATTGACATAAACGTCAACCTCGATAAATCTCAATCCTAGCTCTCTTCTGTCATTCTGGTAGTCGATGCCGATGAGGACGGGATCGAGCAGAATCTGGCAGGAGTAGCGGAGCCCGATGAACACGACATCGGCCATCTTGAGATTCCTGCACTGACAGAAGAGGGCTAGTTCATACAGCAGAGTTCTCGTGGGCTGATGGCCTTATTGAGCCATGGAGCCCGTCAGTGACGTTGTTCTCATGTATCACGAGGCAAGGGTTCCGCTATAGGCTTCACCTTTCCATTAAACTCTTCTCATATTCCCTATACAAGGGGAGAAATTGAAGGGGACTATGCAAGGGGGTGACATAGACAATCACTCCGTTAAGGATTTTCTGATCGATACTAAGGTAGTGCCAATCAAACGAACTGACTTTATTTTGATCCCTTTTCAATCGAACCAAAACCGAAGACTTTTTACCGCTCACCTTAACATCCAAATACCCGACAGACACGCAATCGGAATCTTGACAGTCATTCATAACAAGATCGACCGCCCCACAAGTCCGAAACATTTCAGAACCAGTGGCTCCTACTTTAGCCAAACATTGCGGGCCAGCAATGCCTGCCAAAAAATAAATGAGAAAGACCTTAATCTGCAGAATTATAAACATGCGCTCACACTCGATCGGTCACTTCCACCACTCATGTGGACGTGGGGTCAGCGAAAAAGGTGACGGTCTCGGGTTTTTCGCCCCATTGGAGTTGTGGACTGGACATGTGGACTTGTCAACTCTGTTGTACGACATTTTTCTAACGAGAACAATCCATCAACCTTTTGAGGACGTGGCAAGTCGGTCGATCTCGTCCTGACCGATGCCGAGGCGAGGGCTGCGCGCGATCAGGGGTTGAGAGATCGCGGGGGAGTTGGATGGGCGCGTCGTGTTCGTGTCGCACTTCGGCAGGTCTGCACAGCGGGAGCGAAGGGGGTGCTCGGAGCGGGTCCCGTCTGATCGCCGCTGGAGGTTAAAGGGCGGTGGCCTCCAACCCGCCGGCGGCAAACCACGCCGTGACGTAATCGACAAAGACCTGGACCTTGACGGCGAGGTGGCGCGAGGGCGGGTAGACGACGTAGAGGCCCCCGGCGCCAGCCAGCGATCCGGGCAGGAGCTCGACCAGCGCGCCGCTGGCCAGCAGCGGATCGGCGAGTCGATCGGGCACCCGCGCGATGCCCACGCCGCGCAGCGCCGCCGCCAGGGCCAGCTCCAGGGCGTTGGTCTGGATCGGGCCGCGGACCCTCAGCGCGGTGCCGTCCGCCATGCGCCAGACCGCCGGGTCCGAGTTCCCCGATCCCAGCACGCAGGGCCGCCCGACCAGCTCGGCCGGAGTGGAGGGCGCACCGTACTTGTCGAGGTAGGCGGGGCTGGCCACCAGGACGAGCCGCGTCCGCGCCAGGAGCCGCGCCTTGAGCGTCGAGTCGGGCAGCTGCCCCGCCCGGATCGCCACGTCAAAGCCCTCGGCCTCCAGGTTCACGAAGCGGCTGGTGCTGAACACCTCCAGCTCCACCTGGGGGAAGGCCTCCTGGAAGCCCAGCAGCAGATCCGACAAGAAACCGCTCTGCGCAGCCATCGTCGTGACCCGCAAGATCCCGCGCGGAGCCCCCTGCAGGTCGTGGACGGCGGCCTCGGCCTCTTCGATGGCGGCCGCAATGTCCCGACACCGCCCGTAGAAGACCTGGCCCGCGTCCGTCAGCGAGACCCTGCGCGTCGTCCGCACCAGCAGTTGAGCCCCAAGCCGATCCTCAAGCGCCGTCATCCAACGGCTCAACGTCGACTTCGGCATGTGCATCTCGCGCGCCGCCGCGGCGAAGGTCCCCGCCTCCACCACCCGCACGAAGGCCACCATCGCGTCCCGAAGCTCCACGTCACCCTCCGTTGCGATTATGGAACGCCCCAACCCAGAACACCCCCATTATCATCTCCCATGGAACGAATACATTGTCCAACGAAGCAACGACGCGCCGGTCAAGCCACCCGCGCCCACCCAGGAAGGATGCCACCATGCACAAGATCGCCAACCACGTCCTGGCCGGATTCCTCGCGCTGGCCTTCATCCCGCCCGCGCTCATGAAGCTCCTGGGTAACCCGGAGCTGGTCGAGAACTTCGCGCGCTGGGGCTTCCCGGGCTGGTTCATCATCGCCACGGGGCTGGCCGAGCTGACCGGGGCCGCCCTGATCGCCATCCCCAGGGCGAGGGCCTTCGGCGCGGCGCTGCTGGTGGCCGTCATGATCGGCGCGCTCGGGACCCACGTCGTGGCGGGGGAGTTGAATCAGGTCGTCGCGCCCCTGATCCTGGGCCTGCTGTCCACGGCGGCCTTCTGGATCAACCGCCACACCCTGAGCTGGCTGCCCGGCGCCTACCCGGTCGCGTCAAAGGCCGCGTGATAGCGGACGACCCCGGCGGGGAAGCCCCCCGAGAACGAGAGCGCTTGAAAGACCTCGGGCGGGACGTCCGGCAGGACCAGCGACGCGACCGCCGCAAAGCCGAAGCGGGCGTAGTAAGCCGGATCGCCGAGCAGGACGACCCCGGCGGCGCCGCGCGATCGAAGCTCGGACAGCGCCGCCCGCATGAGCAGCGCGCCCACGCCTCGCCCTTGACGCTCGGGCAGGACCGAGATGGGACCGAGCCCGAACCAGCCGGTGACGGCGCCCTCGTCGATCACCACGGGCGAGCAGGCGACGTGGCCGATGAGGCGGCCGCCTTCTTCGGCGACGAGCGAGAGGCTCAACACGCCGGCCTCGCGAAGCGCGTCGACGACGTGCTGCTCGGTGTGGCTCGTGTGCGGCGCGCTCTGGAACGCGTCCCGGGTCAGGGCGTGGATGGCGGGCGCGTCGCCCGCGGCTTCGCTGCGGATCGTGGGGGTCATGGTCGAACCTCTGCGGTTGGCGCCGCCGTGACAGGTGGGTGATCCCATCGGTCATTGACCCTTGATGTCATCGGGGGCGGCGCGGGGCTGTCCAGAGCGCGGCGACGAGGCCCAGGATCGCGCCGACGAGGGCGGCGAGCAAGATCCACCCGAGCGCCCGCTCGTAGAGGACATCCGGCAGGGTGATCAGGATGACGGCCCAGGAGGAGATGAGCCCGACCGCCCCGCCGAGGGTCGCCCCAAGGATCGCTCGCATCATGCCCAACTCCTTGTTTTGATGGATGATCTTCGCATTGGCTCCCCGCGGGATCTCAAGGGGTCGTTTCAGCGGGGTGCTCGGGCGAGCGTGTATGGCTTCTTGCCCCCGACCTCCTCCCCTTCGAACAGCTCTCCTGACCCCGCCCATCCCCCGAGCGCGCCCCGCGGCCTCGCCTGATCGTGGCTCGCCCTTGAGCATGAGCCCCACGCTCGCCCGAGGGCGGGTCGCTCAAAATCCAACGTGGGGCATCCAAGGCAACATCACCGCCCTTCGAGGAGAGCGCGTCCGGCTTCAAGTGCAACGTCACCCCATGAGTTGAAGAGGCGAGGTGGCACCAAGGACAAGGTCAGGGGTGGGGAGCGTCTGGGAGGGGGCTTCAAGAAGCGCATCGGGGGGGGCTCCAAGGCAACGTCACCCTCATGAAGCCTTCGAGCGGGCGCCTTCGTGTGCTCGACGAGCGATAGGTCGCGCCCGACGGGCGCCTTCGTGGACAACGCGGGTGGCTTCGACCGCAGGCCGGGGGACTTTGGAGCCAGCATCAGGGGGGGTCAGGCGTCCAGATCGCCGCCTTTGTCGTCGTCGGCGCCCTTGCCGCCCTCTTCGTCGTCGAAGATATCGTCGTTCGCATCCAGGTCGTCCTCGTCATCCTCGTCGGCGTCCAGGGAGGAGCCCTGGAGCAGGGTGCGGTGTTTGTTCATGACGGACCTGAAGTCGGCCACGGCCCTGTCATCCTGGGCCGCGAAGGTCTCGACGATGTGCAGAACGTCGTTGAAGAGGTTGAGCGCCAGGGTGTGGGCCTGGTTGCGCTGGTCGGTGGCCAGCTCGGCCTCGCTGCGCTCGCGGGTCAGGGAGTTGACGACCTCGGGGTGGGCGTCGAGCATGGCCTTGCTCTGGGCCACGAAGGCTTCGTCGCTGCCCCAGCGCAGCAGCGTGGGGCCGTGCTTCTCGTGGGCGGTGGCGATGCGCGAGAGGGCCTGGACGAGGTGGCTGGCGCGGTTGATGTTGCCTTGGTTGCCGCGGATGGCGTAATCGCGAAGCAGCGCTCGGGCGCTCTCGTCGTTCTTCTTGTCGCGTTTGAGGAAGCGGACGATCAGGCGCACCCGCCGTCGAGCGTCCCTGACGTGCTGGCGGGCCTCCTGGTGGAAGGCCGTGCGGCGCGCCAGGGCTTGATCGGCCTCACCGCCCTCCTTGTGGGCCTTGTCGGCCTTGGTCTGGAGATCCTTGTGAGCCAGCAGCGCCCCGTCCACGAAGGCCTCCCCGTCCATGTGCTTGCTGGCCACGAAGACCTTGTGTGTTTTGACCATGGGATGAAGATCCGAGCACACCTTGAGCAGATCCGCGACGCTCAGGGCCTGGGGAAGTTTGAGCAAAATCGCCATGTCGTCCTCTCTTAGCGTTCAGTCGTCGATTACCGGCTCTTAGGATGTATCCCATAGAAACCTGAAGGTCAACTTAGAGTATCGTGAGTCTCGACAGGTGACAGCGAAGGCAATGAACGGTCAGTCCACAGCAGCACACGGCGCAAGGCCGGTTCCGACTGAGACTCACGCCGTTCTAGTCAATTTTCGCAACCACAGGAAGAAGGTTTGACTTCGCACGATTGGAGATGGATGTCGTCCTTATGTCGAACCAACATGTTTACATAGACATACCCAAGCTCCTCAATATCGCCACAAAGTTCATTGTCAAGATCAACCCGAAATGAGTCTCCACTCGGACCAAAACATGTCAAGACAACCGTTTTTGGCATTCCATCAACACCAGATATCCAGCAACCGTGTGCCACTTTGATTAGTCCGACCCTATGGTGTCCAGATAGACTTCGATAATAGTCGTCGACTTGATAAACGCCACCCAAACCTCTCACCCCTTCATTGCCTCCATAGTCGCAAGACATATTTACAATAAAAATCAAAGACATAATGAATTTTGCCATACCGAGACAGGTGCCTGACTTGACTGAAGATAAAGCGAGCAGGATGTAGCAACGCCAACTTTCGGCCACGTCGAACACATCCACTTTTCCCGGAGACGATTTCATCAACGGTGGCCTTGATTTTTAAAATCGCCATCCAATAGGATTTTGAATGATGGGATACTGTGTTGGAGTCAGTGCTCCGTGTGTGCCTGGCTTTACTTGGTCTGGAAGTGGGTCGACATTGGGTCGACCTGGCGCCAAAGTATCCAAAATCTCCACCAAGTTTAGTTGCTCCGGGAATCTTCCGGGATCACCTGAATTGGCGTCCGGAAGAGGATCAATATCAAACCGACCGAAGACCACCGGCAAAGCAAAAGGAATTCGAGATCCTGATGGTCCAGAGGAGTCGTTTTTGATGTCATCTGGTATTGGCCTGGCTTTCGTTGCGAGGCGATCCGCTATTTCCTCCAGCACTTCCTCGAGAAGCCTTTGAGTTTTTTCCGCCGCGCCGATGAGCTTTTCTGCTTTGTCAAAGAATTCTTCCCTATTGGTTTCTCTTGCCATCAAGAGCGCTTCTTTTGCCGCTTCACGTTGTTCTTGCGCGCGATCGTTGAGCTGTCTCGCCAAAGCACGGAGTCTTTCCAATTCGCGCGCTTCCTTGTTTCGATTTTTTGTAGACTCTTCGTCACTTGAGGATATCGTGTGCCGCCTAGATTTCTCAAGATCAAACTGATCGACAATACGATTGAACGCGTCTCGACCGATTGCGCCTTCCAATGAAGATTGTGGATTGAGCATCAAATCAACCGCATTGAAGTGGTGCGCATTAAAATGCCGCGCCAGACTTCTGGTCAGATTTTTCCAATTTGACGAACTTGATGTGTGTTGTTTGAGAAACGAGTTTGCATTTGTTTGGATTGGTAAATGGTGGGCAATAGAAGTTGGTTTGCGGGCCATGTTCTTTCTAACGTCCTTCTTCGATGGATAACCCAGTTAAAGTCTTGATGGGGCTGGTGACAGCGTTCGTCAAGACGTCCACCCCATCTTGAGGGGACGTCGATGGGCTCATTCAGGTCATGGGAACTGCTTGAGGTTGAGCCTTGCACGGACATCGACGATGTTGCCTGACGAGAGGCTCGGGCCAATCGACAGGCGGACGAAGCGCGAGAAGACGGGGAGAAAGGCCGTCGCTGTCCTCGTCGCCCCAGACGAACCACTCAGGGAAATGATGGTGCCCGAAGCTGGGCTGTTGAGGGCCAGGACAAAGGCGTCGTCCTCGTTGACCGTCGCCTCTTGAATCATGATATCGAGGGTATCTCCAGTCTGAAGGTTCCACGCCCACGCTTCGAGCGAGATGAAGTTGTAACCCCCCGTGTCGATGGCTTGAGCGGTGCTTTGAACAAAGGCCGTGTTGCTGGCCGAGTGCTCGAAGCGCCTCTTGGGGAGGATTTCGATGGACCTGAACATGAGCACCGCTCCTTGGTCAACCTCGTCCGGTGTCGTCTTCGTCAGGGGGTCAGCTTCAGGTTCAGGTGAGCGCGCACGTCCACGACATTGCCCGAAGCCAAGATCGGCTGCACCGTCAGCCGGATGAAACGCGAGAAGTCGATGAGGTGGACGATCTTGGTCTGGGTCGAGCCGGTGCCCGCAAACGTGAGCAGAGGGGCAGCGGCTGAGAGCGCAGGGACGTAGGCGTCATCCTCGTTGACGGTCGCCTCCTCAAGGCTAAGCTTGAGCGTGTCGCCCGTCTGAAGGTTGTAGACCCAGACTTGGAGGGACAGGAAGTTGAACCCGCTGGTGTCGATCGCCTGGGGAGTGCTCGCCTTGAAGGTCAGGCTGCCGGAAGAGTGCTCAAAGCGGGTCTTGGGCAGGATCTCGATGGTTGCGCCGGTCATCAGGGTCTCCATTCCTAGTTTTGCCGACCTCCAGTCAGGAATCCTGGGGAGGCCGTAGTGTGATGATGAACCTACCTTACCCCCCCCCACCTTATCTTGTCAACTCTGTTGTACGAAATTTTCCAATGAGAGCAATCTCTCAACCTTGTGAGGAGGTGGCAAGTCGGTCGATCTCGTCCTCACCGATGTCGAGGCGAGGGCTGCGCGCGATCAGGGGTTGAGAGAGCGCGGGGGATCCAGATGGGCGCGTCGTGTTCGTATCGCACTTCGGCAGGCTTGCCGTGGGCGTCCGGCAGGGTGATCAGGATGACGGCCCATGAGGAGATGAGCCCGACCGCCCCGCCGAGGCTCGCCCCAAGGATCGCTCGTATCACGCCCAACTCCTTGTTCTGATTGATGATCTTCGCATCGCTCCGCGCCTGGATCTCGGAGGGTGGGTAGTTCAGCGGGGCGCTCGGGCGAGCGTGTCGAGGACGGCGCGGAGGTAGGTCCAGCAGCGTTGGACGGAGTCGACGTAGACGCGCTCGGAGGGGCTGTGTGCGCCGCGGATGTCGGGTCCGAAGGAGATGGCTTCGAGGCCGCCGACGCGGTCGCCGATGACGCCGCATTCGAGGCCGGCGTGGATGGCGAGGATGCGGGGGGGCTTGTCGAAGAGGGCCTGGTGGACCTGGACGCAGGTGGCCAGGAGGGGGGAGTCGGGGTCGGGGTTCCAGCCGGGGTATTCGCCGTACTGTTCGACGGCGGCGCCGGAGAGCTGGCCGAGGGCGAGCAGCTGGTCGGTCAGGGCGTACAGGAGGGAGGTGGTGGAGCTGCGGGAGAGGAGGCCGATCTCGATGGAGAGGCGGTCGGCGGCGGCCGAGGTGGTGGTGGCGGTGGAGAGGTTGTTGGAGGTCTGGACGAGGCCCTCGACCCTGGGGTGCATGACGGTGACGCCGCTGGGGGCGGCGCAGAGGGCGGCCAGGAGGCGAGCGGTGTCGTCGATGGAGAGGGCGGCGTCGGCGTTGAGGTCCTCGGTGACGAGGTGGACGTCGGCGTCGGGCTCGTAGGATTCGGCGGCGACGGCGTCGCGGACGCGGGAGGCGGCCTGGGTCAGCGCGGCGATGGCGGCGGGGGGAGCGGCGACGAGGGCGTTGGCATGGCGAGGGATGGCGTTGCGCTTGCTGCCGCCGTCGATGGAGACGATGCGGAGGGAGGGGGCGGCGCGCAGGACGCGGGTGAGGGCCTTGAGGGCGTTGCCGCGGTTCTCGTGGATGTCGCCGCCGGAGTGTCCGCCGCGCAGGCCGCCGACGACGACGCGGGCCAGGGCGAGGTCGGGGTCGAGGGGGGAGGTGGGGAGGTCGAAGCGCCAGGAGGTGTCCATGCCGCCGGCGCAGCCGATGTAGAGGGCGCCGTCGTCTTCGGAGTCGAGGTTGATCATGCGGCGGGCGGAGAAGAAGTCGGGGGAGAGGGCGTTGGCGCCGGTCAGGCCCATCTCCTCGTCGACGGTCAGGAGGAGTTCGAAGGGGCCGTGGATGGTCTGGGGGTCGAGGGCGGCGGCCAGGGCGAGGGAGACGCCGATGCCGTTGTCGGCGCCGAGGGTGGTGGCGTCGGCGCGGACGATCTGGCGGCCGCCGGGCTCGCGATCGACGATGAGGGTGATGGGATCGTTGAAGAAGTCGTGGGTGGAGTCGGGGTTGGCCTCGGTGACCATGTCGAGGTGGCCCTGGATGACGAGGAGCTGGGCGTCTTCGAAGCCTGGGGAGGCGGGGACGTCGACGCGGAGGTTGCCGGCGGGGTCGACGGCGGTGGTGAAGCCGCGCTCGTGGGCCAGGGCGATGATCCAGTCGCGGACGCGGGCCTCGTGCTTGGAGGGTCGAGGGAAGGACGAGAGGCCAGCGAAGAGCTGCCAGACGAGGGCGGGTTCGAGGGCGTCGAGGGTGGTCATGAGGGGCTCCTGGGGTGTCCGCGAGGCTCGTAAAGCCAGGTATCTATTCAGTTCTTGGGCCGATGTCTTCGGCGGTCGTGGGTGAAGGGGTGATCGCGCGGTTGATGGGGGTCAATCGACGCGGAGGTCGCCGCCGTCGACCTCGGTGACGGGCTCGGGGGCGTAGAAGAGGTAGGCGCGGGCGGGGGGCAGGGAGAATTCGCCGCGGACGAGGGCCCTGAAGCGGTAGGTGAAGGCGCGATCCTGGAGGGGGTCGAAGCCGGAGATGTAGAGGCGGACGCAGGTGGGCAGGACCTCGAAGGTGTCGATGAGGCGGGCCTTCTGCCAGCTTTCGAACTGATCGGGGTCGACGAAGGCGCCGGGGGGCAGGGGCAGCTCGACGATGGAGGCGCCGTAGGCGTCGCGGCCGGGGTTTCGGACCTTGGCGGTGACCTCGACCTGGCCGCCGCGAGAGACGGCCTTGAAGTTGGAGACGATGGAGATGGCCAGGCGCTCGCCGTTGACCTGGGCGGCGGGGTCGCCCCAGGCCAGGGCGTAGCGGGCGGTGGCCTGGGCCATGGCCGCCGTGCTGGACGAGGTCTGGACCATGAAGTGGGACTGTCCGACGGCGATGGAGGGCTTGGAGAAGCGGTGGACGAGGGCGTCGCCGGGCTCGACGATCACCTTGCCCTCCGAAGGGCTGGAGGGGTTGTCCTCGGCCCAGGGCTGTTCGTCGAGGAAGACGGACAGGACGACGCGGCCGGTGTCCAGCGATCGGATCTTCTCCAGCGCCCGCAGGGTCCAGACGGTAGCCTGGGTCGAGCCCCAGCCGCCCCAGGGGGAGCGGGATTGGGCGAGGTGTCGCAGGGCGGGCTGGAGGAGCTCGCCGTGCTTTTCGACCGAGAGCAGGGCGTAGGCGGCCAGCGCCGTGGCCTCCAGGTCGGCGTACTGGCCCCAGCCGCCCATCCAGCTTGAGCCCGACATCACCCACCAGACCGCGTCGTCCTGGCGCTGGGCCAGCGCCGCGAGTCGGTCGGAGAGCTGGGCGGCGGCCTCGGCGCGTCGGCCTGCCACGAGGGCGTTGACGGAGAGCGCGACCGTGTCGGGGGCGCCGGACTCGCCGGCGGAGCGCTCCAGGTGGTCCAGGGCCTTGTCGGTGGCCGCGCGGGTCAGGTCGGCGCTGGGGGCCTGGAGCAGCGCCCAGGCGACGAAGGCCGTCGAGCGCAGCTGCGCCGCGTCGTCGTTGCTCCTCCAGGCGCCGCCCGAGATCCGGCCCGCGTAGACGGGCCAGGTGCCGCCGGGGTTCTGCTGGCTGGCCAGCCAGCGGGTCGCGCGCTCGATGACGGCCTTGTCGACGGGGTAGACGGTGGCCATCTCGGTCAGCTGCATCACGCCGT
Source organism: Pseudomonadota bacterium (assembly GCA_005804885.1). GTDB lineage: Bacteria > Myxococcota_A > Bradymonadia > Bradymonadales > SYOX01. Next base: position 40,770 of record SYOX01000111.1, on the reverse strand, counting down.
AGGCCGTCAGCATGATGTCGGGCTGCCGCTCCCAGCCGTGGGACTGGGCGTCGTTGTAGAGGGAGAAGGCGCCCGAGTCGAGCTGGAAGCTGAGGATCTTCTGGTAGCCCATCGCCAGGTGCTTGCGCGCCTTGACGACCTCCTCTTGCCATTTCTCCTTTCCTTTGGGCCACTTGGAGGGCTCGACCTGCCGCAGCGCGCGCAGGATCATGACGTTGGGGTAGTTGGCCGAGGAGGTCTGCTCGAAGCAGCCCATCGGGCCGCGCAGCATCCCGTCGAGGCCGTCCTCGGCGTCGGAGATCGCGCTCGGGAAGATGGCGGCGCTGGCCGAGGCGCTGCCCTCCAGCGCGCTGCCCGGCACGTCGATCGCGGTGCGGAAGCCCTTGCGGACGAGCCCCGAGCGCGTCCTGGTGAGCTCTCGCCCGTCCGGCCGCACCGAGGCCTCCCGCCGCACCGCGTCCCCCTGCCCCGAGTCGGGGATCGCCGAGGCCGTCACGGACCCCACGCCGCTGCTGCGCGCGAAGACCTTCAAGATCGCGATCTGCCGCTGGCCCGCCTCCAGCTCCACCGCCGCGGGGGCCTCGACGACCTCCAGCGCCCCCTCGCCGCGCGCCTCCAGGCGCACCCGGAGCGCCTTGTCGTGGTTGTTGACCACGGAGACGGGCACCTCGACGCGGTCACCTGCGGTCAGGTGGGTGGGCAGCTCCAGCTCCAGGAAGAAGGGCTGCCAGACCCGCATCCCCAGGCGCCCGTCGCCGAAGCGGCCGTCCCAGGTCGTGGCCGTCGCGTCGACGCGCCACGTCGTGATGCTGTCGGGGATGTCGAGGTCGACCTTGGCCCGGCCCTCGGCGTCGGAGGCCACCTCGGGCATCCAGATCATCGTCTCGGGGAAGAAGGAGCGCACGCGCGGCGCCTCCTGGGCCTCCTGCGGCGTGTTCGCGGCCGGGGCGGCGGAGGGCGCGGGCGCCTCCCTCTCGGCGGCGCCCTCCTCGGCCTTCGCCATGAAGGCGCCGCCCGACGGGGCCATGGCCTGCTCGGCGTAGCGCGCCGCGTCAGGGGACATGCGGCCCATCGTCAAGAAGCCCATCACGCCCAAGGTCCCGCCGCCGAGGATCCCCACGATGGTGATCAGGCCAAAGCCCGGCTGGCGCATCCCGCGGGCGTGGAGCACGAAGGCCCACAGGACGATCTCGACGATCAAGGCCAGCGCTGGCAAGCCGAGCGCGCCGGCCAGAGCCACGCCGACCCAGTCCTCGACGTGGACGCTGACCTGGGTCAGCACGATCGCCAGCGCCAGCAGGATCATCCCCAGCCCCGACCAGAGCCACGCCGACAGGCGCATCTCCGGGGCGCGCATCCCCGCGGCGACCGCCCAGCACAGCACCACACCCGCCCAGACGACCAGCCCGCCGGCCAGCGCCTCCCCCGAGGCCACGCCCATGATCAGCGCGCACACCAGCGCCGCGAAGGCCACCCCCAGCAGCCCCCCCGCGCGCCGCCAGCTGAAGGCCCCGCGCGTCACCGCCCGGCCTGTCGTCCGCATGGCCGACGCCGCCAGCACCAGCACCAGCGCCGCCAGCACCAGCACCCAGCCGTGCACCCACGGGCGGCGCGCGATCGTCTCCAGATCCCGCGTCAAGTCCTCGTGGTTGTTGAAGTTTTCACCAGAAGATGCGAAGCGCTGCGCGAAGCGCGAGGCCTCGATCCGCCGCGTCAGCGCGCCGCCGGCCTTGGCGCGCTCGACGCTCGCCAGCGCCCCGGCCATCGCCTCGGCCTGACCGGGGTCCTGGCGCAGCAGCAGCCCGAGGGGGAGCTGGGAGCGCTCCTTGAGGGCGTAGAGCGCCTCGTCCACGCCCACGATCCCGAAGGTCACGGGGGCGACCGGGGCGGCCTGCCCTTCGTCGACCGTCGCCGGGAAGGAGAGCCCGAGGCTGGCCTTGCCTCCGGGCGCGTGGAGGTCGGCGTCGGCCTTGATCTCGACCGCCTCGCCGCCGCGCTGGACCACCCACACCGGCAGGCTGGCCTGCTGGCCGCCGTTCTGGTCGATGAGCCTGAGCACGACGAGCCCGCGCGCCTCGTCCCCGAAGTCGATCGAGGTCTCTCCGTTGGCGTGCACCGCGGTCGCCGCCACCGGGTATCCCCGGTTGAAGGCCACCACGGTCCCGGCGCCGGAGAACCCGCCGACCTCGAAGGTGAAGGGCTCGCCCACCGCCGCCGTCGGGCTGAGCGACGCCATGAAGGCGCGCCCCCAGGAGCCGCCGATCGACTGGTCGATCAGGACACTCTGGCCCTCGGCCGGCGAGATCTCGGCGCGGACGGTCAACCCGGAGGTGTAGGGCGTCCAGGTGAAGCGCGCCTGCCCGTCCTCGTCCGTCGTCAGCCTCTCGATCCGCTCCTCGCGCTGCTCGGGCAGCTTGAGCACCACGGACGCGCGCGCCACCGGCCTGCCGGCGCCGTCGGTCACGATCACGAAGCCCTTGTTCTCCACCCCCACGAGCCAGCCGGCCGAGCCCGAGGCCAGCAGCTCCATCGACAGCCGCTGGCCGCCGACCTGCACGCTGGCGACGCCGCGCTCGGCGCGCCCGGCCTCCGTCTCGACCACGGCCTGCACGGAGAGCGCGTCGCCCGCCCGAAGGTCCGGCGGCGCCTGCCAGGAGAAGGCCAGCACCCCCTCGGCGTCCGTCTCCCCTTTGATCTCGGCGGCCTCGGTGCGGCCGTCGACCCGCGTGAACACGACCGTCATGAGCACCTGCGCGCCCCCGACGGGGTCCCCGTAGGTGAAGCGCGCCCGCACCTTCCCCGCGAGGGTCTCGCCCGGCTGGATCGCGCCTCGATCGGGGGCCACCTCGACCTTGTAGCGCGGCAACCTGAAGGGGCGCACGTCCACGGCCAGGGTGGCCTGAACCCCGGAGTACTCGACCTGGAGGTTGTACTGGCCCTGGACGCACTGGCTCGACAGCGGCAGCTCGATCGCGGCGATCCCGGCGGCGCTCAGCTCGCCCTCTTCCTGAAGGACGAGGTTGCCGCGCGGATCGCGGGCGGTCCACTTGATCGCCCCGCTGATCGGGCGTCCGCTGTCGGGGTCGACGCCCAGGGCCCTGAGCTTGATGGGCTGGCCGGGCTGGTAGAGCGGGCGGTCCGAGGTCAGGGCCAGGCGGGCCTCCGCCGGCAGGCTGTAGACGCGCCGCATGACGCGCTGATCGCCCTCGCGCTCGACGCGCAACAGGAGCGCGATGTCCTCGCCCTCTGACCGCTGGATGCCCGCGCCGTCTGTGTCCCGGGTGACGGGCGGCAGGACGATCAGCGCGTGCCCGGAGGCGTCCGTCTTGCCGGTGGCGATGGCCCGCAGGCCGATGTCGCCAGCGACCTGCTCGGCCAGATCCTGCCCGCTCTGCCACCGCGACCGGCCCGCGCCCGACATCTGGTAGAGCGCGACGGACGCACCGGAGATGGGCGGGGAGTCCAGCTCGCCGGTGTCGCGCGCGACGATCACGAGGACGCCCGGCGTCGAGGCGCTCAGGCGCTCGGGCCAGATGACCCGCGCGCTCAGGTCGCCTTCGTCGACGGGTCGGCCGAGGACGCCGCTGATGACGAAGATCGCCGCCATGATCGCCAGCGGGCCAAGCCAGCGGAGGAAGAACTGCTTTACCGGACCTGCCATTGAGCTCATGCGCACCTCGCCGGACGTCAATGGCTCGACTATCACTCAGGCGCACGGGGGCGCGCAAGTCACGGTATCATAAGGGGGTGCTGTGACGCCCACCGGGCCCACGCGAGGGTGGGCCCGCGCAAGCGGGTCGAGGGCGCCATGGGGGCGCTGGGGATGAATGAAGGGCGAGGAGGGGGCTCAGGAGCTCTTGTTCGACTTGACGAGCCAGATGATGGAGACGAGCAGCAAGATGCCCGACAGGAAGCAGCACACGTTCGTGCCGATGATCCCGGGCACCGTCTCCTCCCAGCTCGCCTTGCCGTCCGTGATCACAGGCAGAAGCCCTGTCACGACGCCGCCCAGGAGGAAAAGGAGCGTCAAGCAACCGCTGCAACCGACGGCGACCTTGGGTTTGTTGTCCTGCTCTTCCATCTGCCTCTCTCCACCTTCATCCGGGTCGGCGCGTCGCGCCATTTTCTTGAATAGACAACCTGACTTATGGCCCACCGGTCGCGCTTGAAGGGCGCCAGCGAGGCTCAGCGTCAGGAAGGGCACTATCGCCCAGAACATGTTTCAGCGCAAGAGAGTAGACCGGCGGGTCTACCCGATTGGCGGGCTCAGGGGTTGGGCTTGTTGGACACGACCCGCTCGATCGCCAGCCAGATGCTCTCGACCGTGATCATCCCGAAGACCTGCCCGGGGCTCACCTCGGAGACCCCTTCGAGCTGCCGCAGCCAGGGCCGGAGCTGCTCCAGGACGGCCTCGGTCAGGTGGCCGTCCTGCATGACGTCGGCCGAGCCGGGATCCAGGCGCGTCAGCGCGTCCAGCTCGCCGCCGCGCAGCTCCACCCCGAAGCGCTCCTCCAGCAGGAAGATCAGGTCCACGAAGTCGAGCGAGTCCGCGCCGAGGTCGCCCACCAGCCGGCTCTCGACCGTGATCTCCTCCAGGTCGGCCTCCAGGCATTCGGCCAGCGTCTCGCGCACGATGTCGATCCCATCTTGTCGGTTCATGGATCTCCCTGACGATCCTGTCGAGGCCCGCGGCGCTTGACCGATCAGGCCCAGGCGCGCGACAGGCTCCCTGCGTTGCATTGACCCCTTATAGCACGTCGGGCTCGTGGCGACGAAGCACGATCGCCGCGTTCTGCCCCCCAAAGGCGAAGGAGGTCGACAGGACATGGCGCTGCTCGACCGAGCGGGCCACATGCGGCACATAGTCGAGGTCGCACAGCGGATCGGGCTCATCCAGGTTGATCGTCGGGTGCACTCGACCGGCCCGCATCCCGTGGATCGCGCCGACCGCCTCGACGGCCCCCGCCGCGCTGATCAGGTGGCCGATCATGGACTTGGGGGCGCTGATCGGCACCGACCAGGCCCTGTCTCCGAGCAGCCGCTTGAGCGCCAGCGTCTCCATCGGGCCGTTCTTCGGCGTCGAGGTCCCGTGCGCGTTGACCGCGTCGATGTCCCCCGGCTCGATCCCCGCGTCCGCCACCGCCCTGACCATCGCCTGCCAGGCCCCGCGCCCGTCCGGGTGCGGCTCGCTGATCCCGTGGGCGTCAAACGAGCACCCGTAGCCGACGATCTCGGCCAGGATCTGCGCCCCCCGCGCCAGCGCGTCCTCCCGCGCCTCCAGCACCAAGGCCCCGGCCCCCTCGCCGAGCACGAAGCCATTGCGGCGCCGATCAAAGGGCCGCGAGACCTTCTGCGGCTCCTCCCAGGACGGGCTCGTCGCCCCCAGCTTGCTGAAGCCGGCCACCCCCAGCGGGTTGATCATCGAGTCCGCCCCGCCCGCCAGCATCCACCGCCGCCGACCCGAGGCCACCAGCCGGAAGGCCACCCCGATCGCGTCCGTCCCCGCCGCGCAGGCCGAGACGTGCGTGATCGGCGCCGCCCTCGCGCCGATCACCTGCGACACCAGGTGCACGCACAGATCCGAGGGGGTCTGCAAGAAGGTCAGCCGCGCGCGCCTGTCCGACGGCACCTGCGCGCCGCCGTGGCGCTGCGCCACCATGTCCTGCATCGAGAAGACCTCCAGCCCCACCCCCAGGCTCACCCCCGCCCCTTGACCCCCCAGCGCCCCCCCGGGCTCACTCCCGCACGCCCTCGATTGTGAAAAAGCCTCCTCGGCCGCCATCACCGCGAAGGCGATCTTCCGATCCCGGAAGCCCAGCGCCTCGTCGCCCAGCGGCACCTGCGCCGCCACCCGCGTCGGCAGCTCCGCCGGATCAAAGAGCGTCAACATCCCCACGCCCGAGCGCCCCGCCAGCAGGCCCTCCCCGAGCGCCTCGGCGCCGATCCCCAGCGGCGTGACCGCGCCCACACCCGTGACCACCACACGCCGCCTCATGTCAGCTCCCAGCGGCTCGACGCCGTAATCATGTCCCGCGCCTCCAGCGCGTGCGACAGCCCGCCGCGCCGCCGGCCGCCGGCCGCCTCCGACAGCAGCACCAGCAGCGAGGCGGCCCCAAGCTCGCCCGGCGCCTCGACCGCCGCGCCGTCCTCGTCCCACGTCAGGCGCTCGGCCTGCGCCCGCTCCTCTTCGAAGGGGTCGTGCGGCCTGTAATCGACCTCGAAGCCCAGACAGCGCCCGCGGATCGCCGCGCCTCGGGCCTGCGCGTCCCCCGCCCGCTCCAGCACCACGAAGCCCGCCGCGTCCAGCAGCGCGCCCGAAGGCTTGTGATCCAGGCGCCCGAAGTGGTGCTCGACCAGGAAGTTGCGCTGGTGCGCCACCGCCCCGAGCAAGGCCACGTCCACGGCCCCGCACTCCAGCGCCATCACGGCCTGCTCCAGCGCCCCATAGAGCTGCCCCGCCCCAGGATAGGTCACCACATAGGGCCCCTGGATGTCGAAGCTCGTCGAGATGTGAAAGGCAGGCATGTTCGGCAGGCAGCGGAAGGTCAACAGCGGCCGCACCGCCCGATAGCCCTCCGTCGACAGCTGCGCCATCGAGAACTCGCCGTCCTCGACCGCCCGATCCACCAGCGGCGAGATGAACTGCTCCTCGAAGGGGATGTAGCCCACCGCCATGTACAGCCCCGCCCGCTCGCCCAGCGAGGGGCGCGCACCCAGCCCCGCAGACTCCACGGCGAGGCCGGCGGCCACGACCGACATCTCCTCCTGCAACCCCATGAACTTGCGCGCCTTGGGGCTCTCCAGCCACCGCCTCGGATCGCACGTCGCGCCCTCGCCCAGCACGACGTGACCGAAGCCCGTGACCACTACCTGATCTTGATCGGCTCGCTGAGATCCCTGGTCCATAGCTTGTAGATGTACCTGCGCTGCTCCTGAACCCGCTCCGAGTCCAGGCGCCTCATGGAGAAGGTCAACGTCGCGGTGGCCACCTTCTTGCCCCCGCACGTCACCAGCGCGGACGCCTTGGCCGAGCTCGCCAGCCTCGACTCCAGCCGCGCCTCGATGTGAAGCTGATCGCCCGGACCCGCCATCGCCCGGAACTTCGCCCGCTCGATCTGCACCAGCAAGGCCCTGACCACCGGCGTCTCGTCCGACTCGTTGAAGGTCAACTCCAGCAGGAAGCCCGCCAGCTGCGCCGCCGCCTCCACGATCAGCGCCCCCGGCATCACCGGGTAGTCCGGGAAGTGGTCGTGCAGGATCGGATCGGCCAGCGTCACGTTCTTGATCCCGCACACCCGCACCCCGACCTCGACCTCCGTCACCTTGTCGATGAGGAAATATCGCATCAGCCCTCCCGTCGACGGCTCAACCACCTCGCCGCGCCGTACATGACCACCGACACCCCGTAGACCATGCCCACTACCCCTACGATATACCAGAAGTGCGACGGGAAGTGACCCTCCCAGCCCTGCGACACCGCGAAGGCCAGGTTGACGTTGGACTCAGCCGGCGTCGCCACCCGCGTCACCACCCCAAGCGAGGCGATCGTCAACGCCACCTTCCACCACACGCCCTCCCCCTCTCCCAGCGTCCTCATCCCTCGCCAGCCCAGCCACAGACCCCCGAAGTGCGTCAAGAACGAGGTCCAGGCGAAGGACTCGCCAAAGACCACGCCCAGGAGCCACAAGGGCGTCCCGCCCAGCAGGCACGCGAAGGCCACCCCCGCCAGCGACGGCGCCCCCGCCACGTAGGCCAGCCCCATCAACCAGAGCGCAACATTGCACAACCAAAGGAGATCTTCAGGGTGGCCGCCCCCCACATGCCCCGCCGCGTGGATCCCCCAGACCCCCCACGCCAGCAACCCCAGCCCGATCCGCGCCCACCTCGACTCGCCAACGCCGCCCTCCAAGGTCCTCAGAGCCCCCCGTCGACCGCGATCGTCTCGCCCGTCAGGTAGGTGTTCGACAGCGCCAGCCAGCACACCACCGAGGCCACCTCTTCCGGCGCCGACCGCCGCCTCAGGCCGCTGTGCTTCTCATACTCCCGCACCAGCGCCGCCGGCGCGATCTGCGACAAGCCCCGATCCATCATCCCCGGCGCCACCACGTTGACCCGGATGTTCTCTCGCCCCAGCTCCTTGGCCATCGCCCTGGCCATCCCGCCGAGCGCCGCCTTCGATGCAGCGTAGTGGACCGGCGAGGGCACCGGCTTGACCCCGTCGATGGAGCCGACAAGGATGAGGTCGCCGCCCGATGAGCCGCCCTCGATGGACGCGGCCCCCTCGCGCTGCGCCCGCATGATCTCCGACGCACGGCGGCATGCCAGAAAGGCGCTGCGCACGTTGAGGTTCATCATCGCCTCCCAATCCTCCAGCGTCACCTCCCGCATCACCTGGTGGCGATCTCCGGGGGGCGTCAACCCCGGCCTGATCCCGATCGCCGCGCTGTGCACGAGCGCGTCGAGGCCGCCGAGCGCCTCGGCCGCCTCATCGACCGCCGCCTCCACGCCCTCCCCGCCCAGGTCCACCTGCACCGCCGCGGCCACCTCGCCCCGCAGCGCCTCGGCCGCGGCCTCCCCGCGCCACCAGGTCAACGCCACCCGCGCGCCCGCGTCGATCAACCCTCGACACACCACACGCCCGAGCGCCCCCGAGCCCCCCAGCACAAGCACCCGCTTCATCCCACCCCTCCCGCCCGCTCCTGAAGACCCCACGCCGGGCGCCGGAACCCCGGCCGCCGCTCGACCACCTCAAAAGGACGCCGTCGCTCGACCACCTCAAAAGGACTCAAGCCAGCGGATGCCGTCCGCTACGGCGTCGATAAAGCGCCCTATGGCCTCGTCGTCGATGATCAAGGGCGGCTCGACCCGCACCACCGACCAGTCGTGGCCGCACACCTGCGACAAGATCCCCTCTCTGCCCAGCCGCTCGATCAGCATCGGCGCCGACACCGGCTGCCCCGACAGCGACGGCATCCCGAGATCATCCCACGAGAACCAGGGGTGATCGCTCTCGCGCAGCTTGATCCCCCCGAGCAGCCCCCGGCCGCTGATCCGCTCCACCAGCGGCGAGCCCGCAAGCGCCCTCTCAAGCCCGCCCCACAGCAGCGCCGCCTTGCGCCGGACCTCCCCGAGCAGCGCCGGATCGCTCAACTGCGCCACCGCCTCGATCCCCACGCTGCACGCCAGCGCGCCGCCCCCGTAGGTGCTCGACAGGATCTCCGCGCGCCTCAGATCCCCGCACGCCCGCGCCCACAGGCCCGCGCCCGAGATCGCCGCCGACACCGGCACCAGCCCCCCGCCGAGCGCCTTGGCCAGCACCACGATGTCCGGCCTGACCCCAAGCTGCTCAAAGGCGAAGAAGCTGCCCGTCCGGCCCATCCCCACCTGGATCTCGTCAAAGATCAACAGCGCGCCGGACGCGTCGCACGCCGCCCGAAGCCGCCGCAGCAGCCCCTCGGACACGATCCGCGCGCCCGCCTCCACCTGGATCGGCTCGATCACCACCGCCGCGATGTCCCCGACCGCCAGCGCCGCCTCGGCCGCGCCGCCCTCGTCCATCGGCAGCGTCACGAAGGGAGGAAGAGAGCCCTCGAAGCCCTCCCGGAAGGCGCCCTTTCCCATGCACGCCAGCGTCCCCAGGCTCACGCCGTGGAAGCCCCCCTCGAAGCTGGCGATCTTCGCGCGCCCCGTCGCCAGGATCGACAGCTTGAAGGCCGCCTCGATGGCCTCCGCGCCGCCGTTGCACAGCAGCGCGGTCTCGAACCCGGGCCCCGCGACCTCGACCAGCGCTTGCCCCAGACGCCCCGCGAAGGGGTTGAGCGCCTCGTGGTAGAGACCCGGCGCGCCGCCGTCGAGCGCCCGCTGCAGCGCCGCCTTGAGCGAGGCCGGATTGTGACCCAGCGAGAGCGCGCCGTAGCCGGCCACCCAGTCTTCGAGGCGCTGGCCTTCCTCCGTCTCGATCACCCACCCCGACGCGCGCGCCCACCGATGCGCCCGACCCGACATCTTCAAGAAGGAGCCCAGCGTCGGGTTGATCCGCTCGACGTATGCCTCGTACCCGTCCAGAATCAGCCCCCCTCACCTCTGAAAAAACCAGGTAAGATCAAACACCTCCGTCCATGATGACGGTCTCGCCGGTCATGAAGGCGTTGGCGTCCGAGATGAGGAAGGCCGCAAAGCGGGCCACCTCGTCAAAGCGCCCCACGCGCCCCAGCGCGCAGTGGTGCAGGTAGGCGTCGAGGCGGTGCGGCGGCAGGTTGCGCCCCAGGCCGTCCTCCAGCAGCCCGGGCGCCAGACACACCACCCTGATCCTGTGGCGGGCGACCTCCTTGGCCAGCGCCTCGGTCAGCCCCTTGATCGCCGCCTTGCTGGCGCAGTAGTGGATCGGCGCGTCGAGCATCCGGGCCCCGGCCAGCGAGCCGATGTTGAGGATCACCCCCGACTTGCGCCGCACCATCCCCCGCAGCGCCGCCCGCGAGGTCAGGTAGGTCCCCTTGACGTTGACGTCCATCACCCGGTCCCAGTCCTCCTCCTCCAGCAGCGCCAGCGGCAGGTTCTGGGTGATCCCGGCGTTGTTGACCAGCACGTCCACGCCGCCCCAGTCGTCCTCCATCGCCTTGATCATCGCGCGGGTCGCCTCGACGTCCAGCACCGAGGTGCAAAAGGCCCTGCCCCGCCGCCCCGACGCCTTGATGGCCTCGACCGTTTGCGCCGCGCTCGCCTCGTCCCTCGTGTAGGACAGCGCCACGTCGGCGCCCTCGGCCGCGAAGGCCTCGCAGAACGCGCGCCCCAGGCCGCGGGAGCCCCCCGTGACCAGGACCCGCTTGCCCTCCAGAAGCTTCTTCACGCCCTCGACCTCCTCGGACCTCCAGGGTCACGCCTCCACACCGACTGTCGCCGGAGTGTGTCTCCAAACCCCCCCCCGAGGCAAGCGACGACCCGAGCGTCGCCCCCCAGGGAGCGGCCAAAGCCTGGGACGCCCTCTTCAAGGCCGCCGGCGATGTGGGAGGCGATTGGTTCCAGCCCCCCGCCAGCCAGTGCATGGCGATCTTGGGTCAGCTGGACGAGGCCGGCTTCTTTGCCAGCACGAGCAGGGACGTCACTCATAGCGTCCGAGAAGTGACGCAGCCCTTGATGAGATCAAAGCCGGTGAGCAGGTCGTCACCGATCCCTGGCGCTCTCCTCTCGATGCCTTCGGAGGGCAACGAACGACCCGCCCACAGACCGCAGAGAGCGCCCAGCGCCAACGGCCTCACACCTCGACCTCCTCGACCTCCTCGCCCGCCGAGGCGGCCTTGCCCGCACCCCAGATCTTCCCCTTGCCCATCTCCCCGGCGTAGCGCGGATCCTTGTGGCGAAAGAACATGTTGTACGCGCACCCCGGCATCAGGCGGCCGTCCGGCAGCGCGTAATGCGTGCAGCACTTCTTGATCCGGTCCACCTCGAAGGTGTGCTTGTCCATGAAGGCGTGGATGAAGATCGTCTTGACCAGCCCCTCGCCCAGCCGCAGCCGCTCGGACAGCTCCAGCACCTTGTCCTCGGGGTACATCGCGTTGATCGACCGCTTGAGCGCCCCCAGGATGCGCTCGTTGTCCGGGATCTGATCGGCTCCCGTCCAAAGATCGTCGATGGCGTCCCGCATCGTCTCCTCGAACTTCGAATCAGGCCGGATCGTCCCCCGGTTCGAGATCGCGTCCACGTAGCGATCCAGATCCAGGAAGCGCGGGAAGGGCACGTAGCCCCCGTCGAGCGTCTTGAGCATGTAGGTCAGCCCGAAGCAGCTCGGGTGCGAGCAGGGCAAGGGCAGGAAGTCGCTCTTCTTGAGCACGCCCTCGGTCTGCGCCTCGCAGGCCGCCACCACGTCCGGGATCGTGATGACGTTGAGGGGATCGTGCGGCCCGAAGTGCGACCCCCCGTAGCCCGTATACGCCGCCGGCTGGAACATCAGCGACAGGATGAAGTCGCGCTCCATCAAGAGCTTGACGCACGCCCCGATCTGGTCGTCGTTGACCCCGCGCGCCACCGTCGACACGATCGTCGTGCGCACCCCGGCCCGCTCCAGGTTGTCCAGCGCCCGCTGCTTGACCTTCGAGTGGTCACCGCCCCCCCTGAGCACCCGCAGCTCCGGGTTGTTCAGCGCGTCGAGCTGGAGGCTGACGTAGACGCCGCGCGCCGCCAGCGCCTCGCAGAAGGCGTAGTCGGTCGCGATCTTGAGCCCGTTGGTCGAGATCGACACCCGCGCGATCTCGGGCCGGATCGCCAGATCGAGCAGCTCGAAGAACTCCGGGTGCACCGTCGGCTCGCCGCCCGACAGGTTGATCGTGTCCAGCGTCCCCTCCTTCTCCACCAGCCCGTCCACGATCCGCGCGAACTCCTCGCGGCTCATATGGTAGTTGTAGCGGTTCTGGACGATGCAGATCGGACACTCCAGGTTGCAGTAGTTCGTGATCTCGATGATCGGCAGGCACGAGTGCTGCTCGTGATCCGGGCACAGCCCGCAGTCCGTCGGGCAGCCCTTGTCGACCTCCGTCGAGTACTTGTGCGGCTTGGACCCCGGCTTGATGTAGTTGAGCGACTTGAGGAACCAGTCCACGTCGCCGTGGATCAGCGCCTCGGACTGGCCGTGCTCCGGGCAGTGCTTGCGCAGGTAGACCTTGCCCGCGCGCAACACCCGCACCCCGTCCACCAGCTTCTCGCAGCTCGGACACATCCCCTTGCTGAACGAGTGAAAGACCTCCCGCTCGGCCGCGTCGCGCGTCGCCGTGATCTCCGCGCCCTTCTCCTCACCCCCGCAACACCCCATCACACAGCCCCCCCTTTCTCCTGTCCGTGACCGTGATGACCGTGATCCGGCCGCGTCAACTTCATCCGCTCCAGCATCTTCGGGCTCATGAAGCGCGTGTCCTGCTCCCGGTAGAGCACGTTGTACGAGCAGGTCGGGATGTTGCTGCCGTCCACGTCCGGCACCCCCACCGGGCACCGCATCACCCGCGCCACGTCGAAGTTCTCCTCGTCCATGTGCGAGTGGATGTAGATCGCCTTGACCGTCCGCTCCGCGATCCGCTGCCGCTCGATCATCGAGCGCGTCGGCGCCCCCGGCGGCCAGATCTCCAGCAAGAGCCGCTTGAGCGTCGCCAGCACCTCGTCGGAGCGCTCCACCCTGTCCGGGTCCGCCCACAGATCGTCGATCACCCCCAGGAAGACCTCCTCGAAGCGCTCGCGCGGCTCGATGTAGAGCGACTCCTGGAGCAGCTCATAGAGCATCTGGCGCCCCATGAAGCGCACGAAGGGCACGAAGCCCCCACCGTCGAGCTTGAGCAGGTAGGAGATCGAGTAGCAATGCGGGTGCGCCAGGGGCGAAGGCACGAAGTCCGTCGGCCTCAGCTGCCCCCCGGTGGCCTCGCCGAGGTGGCGGTGCAGGTCCGGGATCGTGATCCGCGCCGTCCGATCAAAGCCCACGCCCCCCTGACCCGTGAAGGTCATCGTGTGCAGCTCCAGCGACCGGATGTGCGGCCGGCTCATCACCAGCTCGAAGAGGGGCTTGACGTCCTTGTCGTTCAAGCCCGCCGCCACCGCCGGCAGGATGGTCGTGGCGACCTCATATTTCTCAAGAAGATCAATGACCTTGAGCTTGGCCTTGATCGTGTTGGCGCCCAGCAGGATCTGGTCCACCTCCGGGTCGAAGGTGTCCAGCGAGAGCACGATCCGCGCGTCCACCGCCGCCAGCTTCCTCACGTAGCCCTCGTCGAGCAGCTTGAGGCCGTTGGTCGACACCGTCAGGCGCTGGATGCCCGCGTCGCGGCACATCTGCAGCAGCTCGGGCAGCTCCGGGTGGAGCGTCGGCTCCCCGCCCGTGAAGTTGATGATGTCCACCTCGTCGTGATCCTCGACGAGGTGCCGCAGGATCGACGCCATGTCCTCCTTGGAGAGCCTGAAGGCGGCCTCATTGCGGTTGATCGTGTAGCAGATCGGGCAGTCCAGGTTGCACGCCGAGGTGATCGGCACCACCGGCAGGTACACCTTCTGCTGGTGCTGCGTGCAGGCCCCGCAGTCGAAGGGGCAGCCCTTCTCGACCTTCTTGAGCACCCGCTTGGGCGGGATCGTCGGCGCGATGAAGTTCAGGCTGTCCAGGTACCACTCCGACGAGGACGAGGCCAGGCACTCCTGATGCCCGTGCTCCGGGCAGAACTTGTCAAAGAAGACCTGCCCGTCGCGCAGCAGGATCTTGGCGTCCACCGACCCCTTGCACACCCCGCACAGGCTCTTCGTCATCCCGTAGTAGACGTGAGCCGTGTCCGCACGCTCTCCACAATCGCCGCAGCTCATCCCCTTGCCCCCCACGTTGTGCAACCTCACGCCGGCAAGCTACCACAGCCCCGCGAAAAGCGCCCGTAGAACGCCGCCTCGTCCAACACCTCCCCCGCCCACCCCGGCCCCATGTCCACGAATCGAAAAAGGTTCGAGGGCCCATCGCTGACATCGCCGCCCAGGATCAGCGGCCACGGCGGCGGCGGCTGCAAGAAGGCCCCGTCCGACCCCCGCATGTGCTCCCGATCGCTGCGCAGCAGCCGCGCGTACTCCCCGGCCTCCATCACCCGGAACATCGACCGGTAGAGCACCGGCAGCGACCCCACCGCCCCGAAGGTCTCCAGGAACCACCCCTCGAAGTCCACCGGCAACCCCAGCAGCGTGTCCAGATCCCACGTCCACCAGCGGCCCTGATCCGCCACCAGCAGCACCACGTGGTAATCCCAGATCACCGGCGCCTCCGGCTCCAGGGCCGCGCGCTGGTTCCACAGCGCGCAGGTCCGCCGCGGGTTCGAAATCACCACCACCCGCCGCTCCAGCCCCTCGAAGCCCGGCTCGCGGCACAGGTGCCAGATGTTCTCCTCGCAATAATAGGCCGCGTAGCGCCGCTCAACCTTCACAGCTGCACCCCTTGGACACCCGGCAGCTCTGCGACCCTCCCCCGATCCCCACGACCACCGCGCGCTTGAACCCCACCTGCTCCACCTCCGCGCACGCGGCCTGGACCATCTTGGCCACCACCGCGCTCTCGACGCCCGGGCAGGACACCTTCAACACTCGGCCTCCCCTGCCCTCCGTGACCGCCGAGCAATCGACGCCCTCCCGCGCCGACGCCGCGCTGTACCCCTGCGCGAAGGCCGCTCGCCCCTCCCCGCCCTCCAGCGCCCGATCCCCGCCGCAACTCGCCATCCACGACGACGCGACCAGCCACGCCGCCATCCCGATCAACCCTCGGCCCATCAATCCACCCTCCTCGACCGCCCACGCCCTGTCCAGAGGACAATCCGCGACGCAGCTTGACACCTTGGCCCGCGGTGAGCAATACAGCTGATCGCCTGTTCAAGTCGCGCGTCTCTTGTTGAAAGAGCGCCCTCATGTCTGGGAACATCCGCCTCGAAGTCTCGCCCGCCCACATCACCCCCGGCCGCTGGGCCGAGCTCATCGACGAGCTTGAGCCGCTGCGCGATCCGCGCGCCGCTCCCTGGCCCGTCGCCCTCGGCCAGCGCGGCGTTCAGCTCGACGACGCCGCCCTCGACGGCCCGACAAGCGGCGCGGCGACCCTTGACGACCGCGCCTGGGCGATCCCGAGGCGCCTGCCCCGCCGGGCGCCCACGGCCGATCCAGGCGAGGCCGCCAGGACGGGCGCGTCGGCCATCGACGCAGGGGAGGTCCATGGGGAGAGCTACGCTGCGGCGATGATCGGGCGCGGCGACCCCCGCCTGCGGAGGTTGGCCGCGCCACCCTTCGACATCCTGGCGGCGGCCCTTGATCCTCACCAAGGCGCGATCGTGACGCTCGACCTCGGAGCGCCCTCGACGCTTGACCTCGGATCGCCCTCGGCGGGGCTTGGAGCGCCCTCGGCGGGGCGCTGGTCGGCGGCGCTGGCCGCCGGCGCCGCGATCGAGAGCGCGCTGCCCCGCGCGGCCTTGCTGCGCGGGGGCTTCGACCTCGACGCGGGCCAGCGGGCGTGCGAGGCGGCCAGCGCGGCCCTCGGCCGCCCCGTGCGCCTGCCGGTCGTCCTGCGACCCGACGACCTCTGGCGGCGGCTGGCGCCCCACCGCGAGGGGCCAGATCGGATCGACCTCATCCTGGCGCTGTCCCAGGCGCCCGCGCCCCGGACCCTCGCCGCGATCTTGCGCGGCTGCGACCCCTGGCTGCTGATGAGGTGGGCCGAGGGCCGCTGATCAGGCCCCGAGCGCGGCCAGCCCGCAGGCCTCCTTCATCTGCCGGATGTCGTGGATCTTCGCGACGAAGGGCGCCCAGTCGTCGCGCTCGTCGATGGCGGCCCAGATCCGCTCGATCTCGTCGATGAGGAGGGCGCAGGGGGCCTCGCGCTGGAAGTAGGCCAGCTCAAGGCGCTGGGGCGCGAGGGGCTCGTAGCGCCTGAGCTTCTGGCGGAAGGCCGAGAAGAGGGGCCCCTCGTAGAGCGCCGCCGATGAGCCCTTGAGCGCCCTGGTCTGGCTGATCGCGCCGCCGTACCAGTCGAAGAAGAAGCGGTCGTAGCCCACGGGGCTGGAGGTCAGGAAGTCCTGCGCGGCGCGGACCAGCTCGGAGTCCCGCTCGGCGCCCTGGGAGATGAGCCCGAGCCGCCGCACGAAGCGCCGCACCAGCGCCGCCATGTAGGTCGGCAGGAAGTCAAAGAGCGTGTCGCCCAGCGTCCCCTGGGGCGCGATGTGCGACAGCGCCTCGGCGAGCCGGGACAGGTTCCAGATCACCGCGAGGTGCTGATCGCCGTACTTGTAGAGCCCCTGGTAGTCGAAGTAGGCCGCCACGAAATCCTCGTCGTACCTGGGCAAAAAACGGTAGGGGCCGTAGTCGAAGCTCTCTCCCGTGACGTTCATGTTGTCGGTGTTGAGCACGCCGTGGACGAAGCCGGCCACCATCCACGAGGCCGCCAGCTCCGCGCTGCGGTGGCAGACCTCCCTCAAGAACTCGATCGGCCTGTCCTCGGCCACCACCCGCTCCAGAGAGGGGAAGAAGCGCTCGATGCAGTAATCGAGCAGGCCAGTGATCCGGGCCTTGTCCCCGTTGAAGGCGTGGCGCTCGAAGCTGCCAAAGCGGATGTGGCCGTGGCTGAGGCGCACCAGCACCGACGAGCGCGTCGGCGAGGGCTCGTCGCCGCGGACAAGCTGCTCGCCGGTCTCGAAGAGGCTGAAGCTGCGCGAGGTGTAGACCCCGAGGGCCTCGAGCATCTCCGTCGCCAGCACCTCCCGGACCCCGCCCTTGAGCGTCAAGCGCCCGTCCCCGCCCCGCGACCAGGGCGTCGTCCCGCTGCCCTTCGTCCCCAGATCCAGCAGCCGCCCGTCGACCGGGTCCTCCAGCTGCGCGAAGAGGAAGCCACGACCGTCGCCAAGGTCTGGATTATATTGGCGAAATTGATATCCGTGGTAGCGCAGCGCCAGCGGCCTCTCCAGCCCCCCGGGCAGCGGCACGAAGCGCCCGAAGTGGGCCTCCCACTCCTCCTCGCTCAGCTCCCCGAGGCCCAGCCGTCGCGCCTGCGCCTGGTTTCTGAAGCGCAGGATCAGGGTCGGGAAGCGCGCCGCCTCCACCGCGTCATAGAAGCCGCCCCCGAGCCCCAGGATCGCCTTCGATGGCTTGTACTGCGCCGACACTGACATCCGCCCCTCCTTGCTCGCGCCATCCCGGCGCCACCTCTGCTATACATACCGACATCCCAGGAGGAGCGCCATGCGAGAGCCCCTGCGCCAGATCCTCACCCGTCGATACGGCCTGGCGGCCCCGGAGATCACCCCCATCGGGCTCGGCCACACCAACCGGAGCTTCGCCGTCGCCGCCGCCGGCCACCCCGACTGCGTCTTGCGGCTGGGCTGGCCCGGCAAGCCCCAGGCCCAGCGCCTGCGCGAGGAGCGCCTGCTGGCCCTGCTGGCCGAGCGCGCCCCCGAGATCCCGGCCCCAACCCTCGTCCGCACCCTCGACGGCCACACCCACGCCGCCCTCGACGGCCCCGAAGGCCCCCAGCTCGTCCACCTCTTCGTCAAGCTGCCCGGCGAGCCCCTCTACCGCTGGCGCGACCGCTGCGCCGACGCCCACCTTCAGGCGATCATGGCCGCGCTCGCGCAGCTCCACCGCGCGCTCGCGGGCGCCGAGCAGGCCCTCCCCTGCGAGCGCGGCGACGACCTGCTCGACGCCCTCCCCGACCGCCTCGACGCGGCCGGCGCGGCCTGGGCGCGCGGCCTGCCCGACGCCAGCCCCGCCGTCCTCGCCCGCCTCCAGGCCGACGGCGTCGCCCGATTCCGCCAGCGCGCCCTGGCCATCCTCGCCCGCACGCCCTCGGCCCTCGGCCCCACGATCTGGACCCACGGGGACTTCCAGCTTGAGAACTTCCTCTTCGACGGCGATCAGATCGTCGGCGTCGTGGACTTCGACGCCGCGCGCCGCGCGCCGCGCGCCCTCGACGTGGCCCTCGCGCTGGCGAGCCTGACCCGCGAGGCCGCTCGCGAGGACACCTTCGCCGTCGACGCGCGCCGCTGGCGCCTCGGCGCCCTCGCCTATCAACAAGCCGCGCACCCTGACGCCCCCGAGGTCGAGGCCGCCCTCGCGCTGGACAACGCGGGGCCGCTCCTGGATCTCTTCTGCCTGGATCAAGCGCTCCTGCACCTGATCTCCGCCTCGGGCGGCCTCTGGCGCCTGGAGCCCGGGATCGGCTTTCTGGCCTGCTACTCGGCGGTCATGGGCCGACCCGGTCAAGGATGAGGTCGCTCAGGAGCAACCTCGATGAGGGACAAGGGGAAGGCGGCGGATCAACCCCGACGCCGGACGCGAGACTCGACGCGACGATCTCGATGTGGCCGGGGGCAAGGCCAATTGGACCTTGAGCGAGCCAGGAGTTGAAGTCATGAAGGCACCCAGGCGAGCGATCTATGCGCTGGATGGGCAGCGGTGGTCGGCGGGCCACGACGCGCTCGTGGACGCGCTGGCGGAGGATTACGAGGAGATCGTCGTCGCGATCCTGAAGGCGGACGAGGGCTTCACGGCGGCGCAGCCCTTGACCGGCGGGCAGCGGGTCGAGCGGCTGACGGCGAGGTTGCGGGGGCGGGTGGGGCGGCCCTTCTGCGTGCTGCCGATCAAGGGGGCGGGGTTGACGGCGGCGCAGCTCGCCGTGCGGCTGGGGCTCTACGCGCCGGCCTTCGAGGCGCTCGTGGTCGAGGACGAGGCGCTGGCGGCGGCGGCGCGGTGGGCGCTGGGCTGTCGGGTGAGGGTCGAGGCGCTGGAGGGCGTCGAGGCGCTGGCGGCGGGGCCGAGGGTGGCCCGTGGGCTCTTCATCGCGCGGGCGCAGCCCTTCCATGCGGGCCACGCGGCCTTCGTGGCGCAGATGGCCGAGGAGCAGGACGAGGTCATCGTGCTGGTGGCGATGGCCAACGCCTCCCACGGGCTGCGCGACCCGGCCACGGCGGGCGAGCGCGTGGAGATGATCTGGCCCGCGCTGGAGCGGATCGCGCCGGGCCGTCACTTCCTGGCGGCGGCGCCCTGGGTCGACCACGACGCGGCCAACGTGCCGGATCTGAGGTTGATCCTGCCGGACTTTGGCACGCTCTACACCAACAGCCCGAGCACGAAGGCGCTGGCCGGGCCGGGGGTGGCCGTTCGGGCGCTCAAGGCCTCCGTGGAGGTCAGCGGGACGGAGATCCGGCGCCGCATCATCGCCGGGGAGCCCTTCGAGGCGATGCTGCCGCCGGAGACCGCGCGGGTGATGGGGAGGCTGCCGGTCGCCGAGCGCCTGCGGGCCCTGGCGCAGCCCGAGCGCCGGGGCCAGGAGGGGGGCTGATGTGCGGTATTGGCGGGATTCTCTTTTCAGATCAAGGGCTTGTTCATCGACTGACGCTGATGCAGGCGGCGATGGGGCACCGCGGGCCTGACGATCAGGGGATCTTCGTGTCGGAGGAGGCGGGGCTGGCGCACACGCGGCTGGCGCTGCTGGATCTGGAGGGGGGGAGGCAGCCGCGGGTCGATCCGTCGGGGCGCTACGCGCTGGTCTTCAACGGCGAGATCTACAACCACCAGGAGCTGCGGGCGCAGCTGCGGGACTTCGACTTCCGGACGGGGTCGGACGCCGAGACGCTGCTGGCGGCGTGGATGCGTTGGGGCCAGGGGTGTCTGCCCCGGCTCCAGGGGATGTTCGCCTTCGTGATCTGGGACGGGCGGCTTCGGCGGGCCTTCGCGGCGCGCGACGCGCTGGGCGTCAAGCCGCTGGTGTACGCGGTGTCGGGCCAGGAGGTGGTCTTCGCGTCGGAGGCGCGGGCGATCCTGGCGCAGGGGCACGCGGCGCGCGTGGACGAGGAGGCCTTGGTGGAGGTGGTGGTGGCGCCGGCCTTCAGCGGGGTCAGGCGCTCGATGTTCGAGGGCATCCGGCACCTGCCGGCGGGCTGCCTGATGAACGTCGATCAGCGCGGGGTGCGGGTGGAGCGCTGGTGGGAGCCCCGGTTCTGCGGGGCGCCCGAGGTCGACGACGACGAGCTGGCGGCGCGGCTCCGGGGGGCGCTGGAGCGCGGGGTCGAGCGGGCCATGCGGGCCGACGTGCCCGTGGGGATCTTCCTGAGCGGCGGGCTCGACTCGACGGCGCTGGCCGCGATCGCCGCGCGACATTGCGCCGGGCAGGCGCTGGCGGCCTTCACGATCCGCTTCGAGGATCACGACCAGATCGGCTACCGCGGCGACGCGATCGTGGTGTCGGACGACGCGCCCTTCGCCGAGGCCGCCGCCGAGGCGCTGGGCCTGGAGCTGATCCGGGTCGTGGCCACGCAGCGGGAGCTGTCCGAGGCGGTCGCGCGCGTCGCGGCCCAGAACGATCGGGTGCCGGCCTGGGAGCAGGAGCTGAGCCAGGACGCTCTGGCGCGGGCCGCCCGAGGCCGCCGCAAGGCCGTGCTGGTCGGCGACGCCGCCGACGAGACGCACTT
The DNA here is from genome assembly GCA_005804885.1 of Pseudomonadota bacterium. Taxonomy (GTDB): domain Bacteria; phylum Myxococcota_A; class Bradymonadia; order Bradymonadales; genus SYOX01. Next base: position 19,828 of record SYOX01000111.1, on the reverse strand, counting down.
CGGCTACTTCTTTTTGCTCGACGACGCGGTCAACCGCAGCCCGCTGGCGCTGATCGAGCGCTTCGGCGCCCGCCAGCGGGCCGCCTTCCTCTCCGAGCGGCTGCGGCGCGATCACGACCCGCTGCGCGCCCTGCCGCTGACCTACCAGCGCCTCGTCGAGGCCGAGGGCTACAGCTTCGACGGCCCCCCCGAGGCGCGCGTCCAGGCCGTGAGCTGCCTCGTCAGGCAGCTCTGGCTCGGCAGGCTGCTGCACAACGGCGACGCCCACACCATGGCCCACGGCGTCGAGGCCCGCGTCCCCTTCGCCGATCTGGAGGTGCTGGCCTGCGCCCAGGCCACCGCCCCCTCGCAAGGCTGGCGAGGCGGGGTCGAGAAACACACGCTGCGCCAGGCCGTGGCCCCGCTGCTGCCCGCCGCCATCGCCACGCGGCGCAAGTCCGCCCTCCCCCGCGACCCACGCCTTGGCCGCCTCTACCAGGAGGCGCTGCGGGAGGTCGCCGCCGCCGAGGGGGACTTCGTGCGCCAGTACCTGGACGCGGCCCAGATCGAGGGCCTTTCCTCGAAGCCCGATTTGAGCGACAACGAAAGAGCGACGGCATTCACCTTGCTCGCGCTCCTTCACTGGAAGCGCCACCACCTCGGCTGACCCGCTCGACGAACGGAGCCCCGGACATCGAGCTTTCCATAGTAATTACAAAAACTTGGAGCACACCTCCGAGCCATGTCACCACGAAGACCCCACGCCCTGATCGTCACCATCCCCGAGAAGGGGCACATCAACCCTCTGATCGGCGTCGCCCGCGCGCTCGACCGCCAGGGCGCCGAGGTTTCGATCTGCGCCCCGGCCGACATCACGGCGCAGCTCCGGGCCGCCGACCTGGACCTGCCCTGCCACGTCCTGTCCAACCCGGACTTCTGCCCGCCGGAGGAGCACGCGACGCGCGGCGAGGCCTTCGCGACCCGCTCGCAGGACCCCGCCTGGATGCGCCGCTGGATCGAGCGCCTGCTGCTGGAGACCGCCCCCGGGATGATCGCGCCGCTGCGCGCGCTGATCGCCAGGGTCCGGCCCGACGTCGTCGTCACCGACCCCATGGTCTACGCCGCCCCCATCGCCGCCGAGGCCGAGGGCGTCCCGTGGGCCGGCCTCTCCTCCTCGCTCAACCCGGTCACGCCCCGCGACTGGACGTGCCCGCTGGTCGACACCGCCCGCGCCCTGAGCCCCGCGCGCGAGGCCCTCTTCGCCCCCTGCGGCCCCGCGCCGCGCTTCGAGGTCTGCGACGCCATCTCCCCGTGGCTCAACACCGTCTTCACCACCGAGGCGTACGCCCCGCGCGCGCTGTCCGGCAATGACTTCTCCTTCTACGTCGGCCCCTCCCGCCCCGGCGGCCCCCGAGGTGACGAGGCCCCCTTCCCCTGGGAGCGCCTGGACCCTGGCCTTCCCCTCGTCTACATGTCCCTCGGCAGCCAGAACTTCCACCACCCTCGCCTCTTCTGCGCCGTCGCCGACGCGCTCGCCGGGCGAGGTGTCCAGCTCGTCATGGCCGTCAGCGACCTCATCGACGCCGACCTGCCCCTGCCGCCTGAGGTCATCGCGGTGCGCTACGCCCCGCAGCTCGCGTTGCTGGAGCGTGCCTCGCTGGTCATCAACCACGGCGGCGCCAACTCCGTCATGGAGACGCTCGCCTGCGGCCTCCCCTTGCTGCAGCTCCCCCTGGTCAACGATCAACCCCTCCAGGCGCGCTTCTTGACCCTCAGCGGCGCTGGCGTCGCCCTGGACCCCGCCACCCTGACCCCCGAGGGCTGCAGCCCGCACCTGCTCGCCATGCTCGCCGACGACGCCCCCGAGCGCCTGCGCGCCCAGGCCATCGGCCGCTCCTTTGCGGGCCGCGACGGCGCCGCCGAGGCCGCCGCCCTCATCCTTGAACTGGCCCGCGACCGCGCCCCCATGCGCCCCGTGATCCCATGAGGCGCTGGCTCGTCCTCTCCCCTCACCTCGACGACGCCGCCCTGAGCCTCGGCGCCACCCTCCACGAGCGCGCCCGCCGCGGCGACCGCGTCACCGTCGCCTCCATCTTCACCGCCAGCGACGAGGCGCGCGCCGCCCTCTACCTCCAGCGCGCCAGCGAGGACCGCGACGCCGCCGCGCTCCTGGGCGTCGACGCCCTCCACCTCGGCCTCCTCGACGCCCCCTTCCGACACCCACACACCCCCATCGCCCAGGCCGTCTTCGCCCCCCAGGACGAGCTGGCCGACCTCGACGCCCTCAAGGCGCTGACCGGGCTCCTGGGGGATCTCCTGAGCGGAGGCCACTTCGACGAGGTGACGGCGCCGCTCGGCGTCGGCGGCCACCTCGACCACCGCCTGACCTTCGACGCCCTCCAGCGCGCGGCCTGGGGCGGCCCCACGGCCTTCTATGAGGACCGCCCCTACGCCTTCGTCGCCGGCGCCACGGCGGTGCGCTGGCACACCCTCGGCGCCTCCCCCTGCGCGGGCGAGCCGCCGGCCTGGGCGCGGCCCGAGGGCGACGCGCGGCTGACCTTCGCGCGCCACTACGAGCGCGACGACGACGGCCGCCACCCCGCCTGCCGCCTCACCGAAGGCCGCGCCGCCCTGCCCCCCGAGGCCGACCGGCTCGGCGCCTGGCGCTGGCGCGGCCAGCGCTACGAGCAGCGCGCCCGCGTCCTGCCCGAGCCCTCCAGAGGCGCCCTGATCGACGCCATCGCCTGCTACGGCTCCCAGCGCGAGGGCCTCTTTGGCGCCGCCCCCGACGCCATCCAGGCCACCTTCGCCGCCTTCGCCGCCGACCCCCTCGGCCAATGGCGCGAGGTCGAGTGGCACCCCTCCGGCACCTCGCCGTGCCCCGAAGGCGACCTTGAGAAGCGGTTGAGAAACTCCAGGCCGTCGTCGTGGGGGTCCAAAGCAGCCATCTGCGGCTCGGCCTCATTTGGGCGCGGCGCTGCCTCGGGCGGGGCGCTGCCCCAGCCCTCCATCGCCCAATCCACACCTGTCTACTTTCGCCCTCCCACAACTCGGCCTTTCATCTCTCAACCGCTTCTGACATGAGCCACCCACCCCAGGACGCCATCGACGCGGCCGCCCTCATCGGCCTTCCACATCCGGAATCAATCGATTCCATATCGTCTAACGGGAGATCGAGAGCCTGGCGCGTGGTCTGCGGCGGCGCGGCGTGGATGATCAAGCGCTTCGACGCAGGTGAGTTGGAGCGAGGCCGCGCCGAGGCGGTGATCCTGGCCCACCTGTGGGAAGAGAGTGGTTCCGCGTATGAGGTGCCCGAGGTCTTCCTCGGGGCTGGGGGGCGAGCCTTCGCGCTGGACGGGGAGGGGGGGCTGACGCTGGCGACGCGCTGGTGCGCGGGGGAGAAGCGGACGTGGCGGGCGCTGGGGGCGCGGCAGTGGGCGGGGCTTGGGGGCGCGCTCGGGGCGCTGCACGCCCGCCTGCGGGCCCTGGACCCCGAAGGCGCGGGGTTGAGGCTGGAGCGGCTCGGATCGCGGCGAGCATCGGGGATCGCGCAGGCCTCGGAGGACATCGAGGCGCAGGCGCGGTCGGTGGCGGCCAGCGGTCGGGCGCCGGAGGGGGCGGCGGGCTACTTCGAGGATCGGCAGGGGCTCCTTCTGGAGTGCGCGCAGGGGTGGGTCTGGCCCGAGGGGTCGGGGCAGATCGTCCACAACGACTTCAACCAGCACAATTTCTTGTTTGCTGGCGAGGACTTGGAGCGGATCGTCGTGCTGGACTGGGAGCGGGCGGCGGTGGCGCCGGCCGAGTTCGAGGTCGTGCGCTGCCTCAACCTGTTGCCGCTGGTGGACCCTGCGGGCGCGGGCGCCTTCCTGGGGGCCTATCTGGACGCCGCGCCGCTGGACAGGGGGCTGCTCGGGGCGATGGTGGACGTCTGCCTGATCGATCACGCGATCAAGCACTGGCCGACGCTGGCCTGGATCGAGGGGCAGGCGTGGGCCGAGGCGCACTTCGAGGAGCACTTCGAGATCGTGCGGATCTTGCGCCGGGGGCGAGGGGCGCTGCGTCGCTTCTTCGAGGGCGCCTGAGCGGGCGCATGGGCGGCGGGCTTTGGGGCGGCGCGGCCGGTCGGGGCGCAGGGATCGGGATCTTTGGGGGTATCGCGTGCGCGGGGTGGGGTCGGTGGTGTATAAGGCAGGGATGAGCCGAAGGACGAACCTGACAGACGCACGGGAGCGGGCGATGGAGGCGATCTCGCGGTGGAGCATCCGGGCTCTGCCGGAGGGGGGTCGCCGTCGTGCGGGGGGGCTGGAGGGCCTCTGGGTGGACTGGCTGCGTCGGTCGCCGGCCTATTACCGGGCGCTGTGGTCCCTGGGGCGGGAGCCGGAGGTGAGGCTGGGGCAGATCCACCTGGAGGCGACGAACCTGTGCAACCTGCGCTGCGTGACCTGCCACAACCCGAAGCAGAAGGCGCCGACGGGGATGATGTCGATGGAGATGGCGCGGGAGGTGATCGATCAGGCGTGGGCGGCGATAGGCCCCGAGGGGGTGCTGGGCTTCTACATCCGGGGCGAGTCGACGCTGCACGGCGAGCTGCCGGAGATGATCGGGTACGCGCGGCAAAGAGGGTTTCGTCGGCTGTTGTTGTCAACGAACGCGGCGCGGCTCAAGCCGGCGCAGATCGAGGGCTTGCTGGAGGCGGGGTTGAGCGAGCTGCGGCTGTCGATGGACGGGGCCGACGCGCAGACCTTCGAGCGCATCCGGGTGGGGGCGAGCCACAGGCGGGTGTGCGCCAACGTGGAGGCGCTGGATCGGGCGCGGCGGCGGGTGGGGTCGGCGTGCGTCTTCCGGCTGCACGCGGCTCTGGACGCGCAGGGCTTTGGTCAGATCCCGCGCTTCGTGCGGCGGTGGGCGCATGTGGTGCAGCGCTTCAAGTTCACGGTGGCGGTCAACCAGGGCGGCCTTTTTGACGAGGCGACGGCGCGGGCGCTGTCGGGGATGCGCTTTGCGACCTCGACGGCGTACCAGATCCCGTGCCGGCTGCTCTTCGGGTACGCGGGGGTGACGTGGGACGGCAAGATCACGTCGTGCTGCGTCGATTACGACGAGCATTTCCTGGTGGGGAGGCTGGACGAGGGGATCGAGGCGACCTTCCTCGGGGAGAGGGCCGAGGCGCTGCGGTCCTCGCACTTGAGGGGGGACTTTGGGGTTCTATGCGGCCAGTGCGGCTTCGCCAGCGCGCTGGTGGACTGGTTCGAGGATGAGGTCGAGCGCTACGTGTCGAGGCACTTCGGGGCCTTGTGCGACCCGGCGCTTGACGGGCGCTTCGAGCGGTGGCTGGGGGACACGGTCGAGCGCTTCAACGCGCTGGCGGCCGAGGCCGAGGGTCCCGGCGCGTGATCGGCGGCCAGATCGCGGCGTGGGCGCGATCCGCCGGCGGCCGGGGTCGCCGCGATTTGAGGGCGGCATCGGAGGTGGAGGAGAGATGGAGTTCCTGACGGGTCATGAGGCGGTCAAGGTCTGGGAGCGGTCGCCGGAGCGTGCGCTGCGCTTCGTGGCGGGCGTGGGCGCGGAGCTGTGGTTGACCGAGGGCAGGGACGTGAAGGTGGAGGAGGAGGCGGGGGTCGCGCTCCGTCGTGCGGACGAGGGGCTCTTCGGGGAGGTGGTCGAGGGGCTCGACGGCGGGCTGGAGGCGGCCGTCGAGCGTGCGTGGGATCGCGCCTTGGCCTTCGCGAAGGCGCGCGGGGCGCGGATCATCCGGGTCTGGAGCTGGCTGCCGTCGGTCGAGGGGGCCGAAGCGGCGCTGAACCGGGGGCGGTGGTCGGCGATGGCGCGGGCGTGGGGGGAGGCGACCGAGGGCTGGTCGCCGCCGGCGAGCGCCGAGGCCTTCGGGGCGAGCGGCGACTCGCCTGGGGGCGCGGGGGATCGGGTGAGGCTGGAGTTCTGGGCGACGCCGCACGCGCATACGCTGCTGGAGAACCGGACCTTGAGGCCGGGGCTGGAGGTCGAGGCGCCGCCTGGGGAGCGGCCAGCGGCGCGAGCGCGCGGGGTGATCCACGACCACCGGGGGCAGCGGCTGCTCTTCTCGAGCGCCGCGTCGGGGCGAGAGCGCGGAGGGCTGGCCCGCGCGGCCTTCCCGGCGGAGCCGGAGGGCGCCGGGGCGGGCGGGCCGGGGGAGGCCGGCGAGTCGGGCGACGAGGTCTATCGCGCGGTGGAGCACCTGCGGACGCTGGTGAGCCAGTTCAACCTCAAGCCGCACGGGATCGACTACGGCTTCGGGCTGGAGGACCTGGTGCTGCTGGTGGTGTCCGGCGGCGGCGGGGAGGCGGCGCTGCGGCCGCTGGTGGAGCGGATCGTCGATCCGGACTGCCGGCTGGCCTTTCGGGGGTCGGGCGGCGACGAGGGCGTGCGCCTGGAGGGCGTTTTTCTCAAGAAGGGCGAGTACCTGGCGCAACCCCGGCGCAAGTACGAGGAGATCGACGGGCGTTTGAGGGTGGAGTCGCTGGAGGTCCACATCGCCGAGCATTGCAACTTGAGGTGTCGAGGTTGTGACGCGATGTCGCCTTACAACGAGCGCCGCTTCATGCCGCTGGAGGAGGTCGAGGCGATCCTGGCGCGGATGGCGCCGCTGATGCGGGCGGACATCTTCAAGCTGATGGGGGGCGAGCCGACGCTGCACCCGCAGATCGTGGAGATCCTGGCGGCGGTGAGGCGCTCGGGGATTACGGCGGTGATCCGGCTGACGACCAACGGGCTGCTGCTGCACCGGATGCCGGAGGGCTTCTGGGCGGGCCTGGATCGGCTGACGGTGTCGAATTACGCCAGCGCGCCGATCCCGGCCGAGCATGTGGCGCTGATCCGGCGCAAGGCGCGCGAGCACGCCGTGGTGCTCAACCTGAAGTACATCGACCAGTTCAACGAGATCTCGCTGACCGAGCCCATCGAGGACGCGGCGCAGGTCAAGCGCCAGTACGACGACTGCTGGATCCGCCACCGAAGCCTGATCGTGCGGGGGGGGCTCTTCTTCAAGTGCACACGGGCGGCGTACATGGATGACTTCAGCGCCCGGATCGGGCTTCAGGTGAGGGCGCCGGACCCGGAATCCTTCAAAGAGGTGGACGGCATCCCCGTCGATGATCCAGACTTCGGGGCGCGCGCTCTAGCCTACCTCAACGCTCCGGAGCCGCTGGCGGCGTGCCGCTGGTGTCTGGGCGCGGCCGGTGCGTTGATGGCCCACCGGCAGCTGACGCGGAGGGAGGTCAAGGCGGGGGTGGTCTAGTGCCCTTGACAGAGGGGCTCGGGGTCCGCAAGTTGACGCCACTGCGATGCAGCGCGAGCGTAAATTTTTAACCACAGCGGAATCAAGATCTTGAACGAGGATTCGAAGTTGAGCGAAAAAAGCCCGCAGGGGGCGGCCTCGGCGCCCGGCGTCAGGTTCCCGTTGTGGATGAAGCTGTTGTGGATGACGACGGCGCTGGCGGTGTTGCCGACGACGGCGATGGGGCTGGCGCTGTTGAATTACAAGACGGCGTCGATCAAGAGCTCCATCGAGCGGCGGCAGGACGGGGTCAGCGACGAGCTGTCGCGCTTGATCGATCAGTCCTTGCTGGAGGCGCAGAGCGGGCTGGAGGCGATGTCGCTGGTGTTGACGCGGCCGGGGCTGGATCCGGACGCGCGGGTGGCGATGGTGTTGCTGGTGTTGTCGGCGACGGCGGAGCTGGACCACGCGACCTTCTACGACGCCAAGGGCGAGGTGATCGACACGGCCCGGCAGGAGGGCGCGGAGAAGCTCAAGGACAGGGCGCTGCCGGCGGGGATGCTCAAGGAGGCGCGGGAGGCGGCCGAGGTCGAGCTGGTCAAGGAGCCCTCGGAGCGGCGCTGGGTGCCGATCGTGGGCAAGGTGGAGGAGTTCGAGGGGGGTCCGCGGGCGCCGATGGTGTCGCCGATCATCTCGCGGGAGGACAAGCTGACGGGCTTCGTGGGCTCCTACCTGTCGCTGGCGCCGATCCAGGCGCGGATCGAGGAGATCCAGCAGGATCACTACCCAGGGGATCCGGACGCGGTCTTCGTGGTGGACGACGCGCAGCGCATCATCGCGCACCCGGACCCGGCGCTGTCGAGGCACCTGGCCCCGCTCAAGGACGAGGTGTTGAGCGCCAACGCGAAGGCCTCGTCGGAGGTGGCCCGGGGAGAGGCCGGCGGTGCGGGGACGTTGGAGGACTTCCGGGACGGGCAGGGGCGGGAGATGGTCGGTCGGACGCTGCCGCTGCGCTACGCGCCCTGGGTGATGGTGACGAAGGAGCCGGTCGAGGCGGCCTACGCCGAGATATGGCACACGCGCAAGGTGTTGATCGGGACCTTGATCGGCGCGGTGCTGCTGTCCTTGATCGTGTCGCTGATCTTCGTGCGCAGCCTCGCGCGGCCGATCCGCCAGCTGGTGGCCTTCGCGCAGGATCTGTCGGAGCGGCGCTTTGACGCGAAGGTCAGCATCGGGACGCGGGACGAGCTGGCGCTGCTCGGTGGCGTGATGGTCGAGGCCGCGGGCAAGCTCAAGGCCAGCGAGGAGAAGATCCGGGAGGAGGAGGCGATCCGGACGGATCTGGGGCGCTACCTGCCCCGGGAGATCGTCGAGCGGGTCGTGAGGCGAGAGCAGGAGATGTCGCTCGGCGGTCAGCGTCGGGAGGTCACGGTGCTCTTCGCCGACGTGGTGGGCTTCACGTCGATGGCCGAGGAGCTTGGCGCCGAGGAGGTCGTGGGGCTGCTCAACGAGCTCTTTACGATCTTGACCGAGATCGTCTTCAGGCACGGTGGCACGGTGGACAAGTTCATCGGGGACTGCGTGATGGCCTTCTGGGGCGCGCCCGACGCGCAGGAGGACCACGCCGAGCGGGCGCTGTCGGCGGCCGAGGACATGATGCGCTTTCTGGAGGTCGGCAACGCCGGCTGGGCGCAGAAGTACGGCGTCAAGGTGGAGCTGGCGATCGGGATCAACTCGGGGGAGGTGGTCGTGGGGAACGTCGGCTCGGAGACGCGCATGGAGTACACGGTGATCGGGGACGTGGTCAACACGGCGGCGAGGCTGGAGGCCATCGCCAGGCCGCAGCAGATCCTGGTGACCGAGGCGACGCGCGAGGGCGCCGGGGATCTCTTTGAGTACATCCCCTTCGGGAGCCGGAAGCTCTCCAGCGGCGATCGGGAGACGAGCGTGTACGAGGTGGAGGTATGACGGTCACGGAGATCAAGCTGCCGAGCGTCGGCGACATCATCGACGGGCGCTATGAGCTTGGGGAGATGCTGGGCCAGGGCGGCATGGGGTCGGTGCACCTGGGCAAGCACATGAAGCTGGGCAAGAAGGTGGCGATCAAGCTGCTGCGGCCCGAGTTCTCGCTCCAGCCGAGCTTCCGGGATCGCTTCCAGCGCGAGGCGCTGGTGATGTCGAAGATCAACCACCCCAACGCGGTCTCGATCATCGACTACGGGATGGTCAACGGCTGCCTGTACCTCGTGATGGAGTGCCTCAACGGCTACGAGCTGCGCGACGCGCTCAAGGAGCACAAGAAGGGCCTGCCGCTGGACAAGGTGCTGGCCTGGGGGCTCTCGATGCTGGAGGTGCTCATCGCGACCCACGGGCACGGGATCGTGCATCGGGATATCAAGCCCGAGAACATCCTCATCGAGCCGCTGCCGGGGGGCAAGGAGCGCGTCGTGGTGCTGGACTTCGGGCTGGCCTTCGTCGAGGCGGAGGCGGGCGAGGAGACCGGGCGGATGACGCGGGCGGGGACGACGGCGGGGACGCCCCAGTACCTGTCGCCGGAGCAGGCCACGGGCGACATGATCACGCCGGCGTCCGACATCTACTCGCTCGGCTGCGTGCTCTACGAGATGTGCACCGGCTCGCCGCCCTTCTCCGCCTTCACGGTGCTGGATCTGCTCAACAAGCACGTCTACAGCGCGCCGAAGGAGCTGCGAAGCAAAGCCCGCCGCGACGACCTGCCCGTGATGCTTGAGCACGTCGTCATGTCGATGCTGCGCAAGGAGCCGCCCGAGCGGCCCACGGCCGACAAGGCGGCCAAGAGCTTCCAGATGCTCATCAACGAGCTGCCCCTGGGCCTGGAGGCCCATCGGCGCGGCGCCACGGGGGTCCAGAGCCGCGAGGATCGGATGATCAGCCCCGCCAACGTCGGGACGCTGCCGACCGCCCCCGAGATCCCCGTCCCTCGGCAGGCCCCGGCCAGCAGCGCCCCTACGATCCAGCCCTACACGAACACCTACCGCGTGGCCGTCGTCGGGGAGGAGCTCGACGACGATGTCCTCTATGTCCTTCGTATCCAGAGCGTGACCTGCGCCCCCATGGTGAGCGAGGCCCAGAGTTTTGACGCCATCTACGCCCCCGACGCCTCCGCCGCCGAGGTCGAGGCGCTCTGTCGGATCGGCTTCCCGGTCGTGTCGGCCGCCGCCGCCGGCGACATGGCCCGGCTCCAGGTGCTCATGCAGGCCGGGGTCGCCGAGGTGGTCACCTTGCCGCTGGACGCCAAGGATATGGCCCGCAAGCTCCAACGCGCGATCAAGAAGGGCCGCAGACAGCGGCACTGAGGGAGACAGGTTCGAGCCATGCCCAATACCATTCGATTCTTGATCGCCTGCCTGCTCCTCTCGACCCTCTGGGCCGCCCGCGCCGAGGCTCAGGAGGGCAAGGCCATCACCTTCCCCTACGTCGTGCAGAAGGGCGAGGGCTGCGCGGAGATCGCGCAGCGATTTTTTGGAGATCGCAATAAATACACGCTCTTGCACCAGTACAACGACCTGGGGCCGACGCCCCACAACCTCAAGCCCGGCCAGGTCTTGATGATCCCCATGGAGCGCAAGTCCCCCGAGGCCGAGCTCTCGGGCCTCTGGGGCCCCGTCAAGGCCCAGTCCCCCAGCGACAGCGACTGGCGAGCGGCCAGTCGCGGCATGGACCTCTTCCGCGCCTGGCGGGTCAACTCCGAGGAGAAGGCCGGCGCCGAGCTGACCTTCAGGGACAGCTCCCAGCTCCAGATGCGCGAGAACACCATCGTCATCGTCTACGGCGGCAGCCGCACCAAGAGCCAGCGCATGCTCCAGCACGCCGAGCTCGAGACCGGCGCCCTGCGCTCTCGCCTCGGGGAGCTCTCCGGCGACGCCGCCGACAGCAAGGATCCCGACGCCGGCAACCTCCAGGTCATGACCCCCTCCGGGATCGCGGACCTCGACAAGGCCGAGGCGCTGGTGACCGTCGACAACACGAAGGTCACCCGCGTGGCCAACCACGGCAAGAAGCCCGTCCAGTTCTCCGCCCGCACCAAGCAAGCCCGCCCCATCACCGTCGACCCCGACATGGGCTCCAAGGTCGCCCCCGATCAGGCCGCCCCCGAGCCCCAGCGCCCCCTGCCCCCGATCCCGCAATGGGGGCAGTCCCCCCGGCGCTTCGTCGCCCTCGGCGGCAAGGGCACCCTCAAGGGCAGCTGGACCAAGGTCGACAAGGCCCGCCAGTACCGCCTGGAGATCTGGCGCGAGCAAGACGGCGCCAAGGCCGAGGTGATCCAGTCCCGCACCATCTCCGCCGACGCCACCGCCTTCGAGGTTCAGGAGGCCCTCCCCGGCCTCTACAAGGCCACCGTCTCCAGCATCGACGACGACCAGTTCGAAAGCCGCCCCTCCGAGATCCAGACCTTCGAACTCTTCGCCCTCGACGTCGTCCCCCTCGGCCTCGATCGCGCCTTCGCCGTCAAGGACCCCGACGATATCTGGATCGGCGCCTCCATCTTCCCGCCCGAGGGCGTCCACTGCCGGCTCGGCGACGCCCCGGCCGCCTCCACCATCGCGCTCAACCGCGCCGGCGACGCGCGCCTGTCCTGCGTCGACGACGCGGGGCTCCCCCTGCCCGAGATCGCCCTCCAGGTCCGACAGCCCGACATCAGGCTCCACGTCGACACCCAAGGGCCCCTGACCCGCGGCCAGGCCACCCCGCTGGCCTTCGAAGTCAGCGCCGACTTCAAGGCCCCCTTCGAAATCGAGGTCTCCGAGGGCGTCGGCGTCGAGGGCCTCGTGCGCGTCGGCCCCGGCCTCTGGCAAGCGACCTTCATGCCCGGCAGCGCCGCGCCGGAGGCCACCCAGATCCGCTTCCTCCTCGGCAGCGGCGCCGACGAGATCGAGCTGGCCACCGTCGAGGTCGCCGTCACCGCCCCGCCCGACCTCCGCTCACCCTGGCGGCTGGCCCCCCTGCTGGGCTACAGCACCTTCCTGACCGCCGAGGACATCGGCGAGCCCGCCCTCCGCCACGGCGCCAGCGCCGGCCTCTCCTTCGGCTACGATCAAACCGAGGCCCTCGCCGTCGAGCTCGACGTCGCCTTGTTCTTCGCTCTGGCCGAAAAACGATCTGGCCCCGCCGGAAAGCTGACCTCGGCCTCCTACCGCGCCCAGCTCATCTGGGAGGTCAAGCAGCGCAAGAGCCGCCCCTTCCTCCTGCTCGGCGCCGGCGGGCAGTCCTTCTTCGGCGGCGACCTCGGCACGATCCCCGAGGCCCACACCGGCATCGGCGTCATCTTCGCCTCCGGCCTCCGTCTGGAGAGCACCCTGGCCCTCGGCCTCAACGCCGACGCGGTCGTCCCCCGCTTTGAGCTGCGCCTCGGCTTCGACTTCGACCTCTGATCGCGCCGCAGCCAAGGCGCCGCTGACCCATACGCTCAGGAGCGGAGCCCGCGCCATGATCACCGCCCCCCACCCCGACACACACCACCGAGTCCGCCCCGATCGCGCTCGATCCGCCAGCCCCCGCGCCATGATCGCGATGATCGCCTCGCTGACCGCCTCGTTGGCGCTGGCCGCCTGCGCCAGCGGGGGCGGCGCAGGGGCCGCAGGGGGCGGCGTCCAGGGCGCCGTCGAGGCCGCTGGCGGCCGCGCGCCCTGCACCGAGGCCCGCCCCGAGGGCTGCATCGCGCTCGGCGGCGCCGCCTCGGATGCCGAAGACGGCGCCCTGGAGGTCTACCGCAGCCAGTGCGAGGCCGGCGACCCCGTCGCCTGCAACAACATCGGCGCCCTCTACGAGCGCGGCCTCGGCGTCCCCCAGGACGTCGAGCGCGCCGCCGAGCTCTACGCGCGGGCCTGCAAGGAGGGCGCGCCGCTCGGCTGCAGCAACCTCGGCATCCTCCACGTGCACGGCCTCGGCGTCCCCCAGGACGCGGGCCGCGCCGCCGCCCTCTTCGAAAAAGCCTGTAATGGCCGCACTTTCCAGGCCTGCCGCAACCTCGGCCTGCTGATCGAGCTGGGCCGCCACAGCGCCGGGGAACTGAAGCAGGCCGCGCGCCTCTATGCCGAGGCCTGCGACGGCGACGACTCCACCGGCTGCTACCGCCTCGGCCGCTTCTACGCCCGCGGCCTCGGCGTGGAGCCCGATCCCCGCGCCGCCGCAGACCTCTTCGGCCGCGCCTGCCGCGGTGGCGACCCCGCCGCCTGTGTCGACCTCGGCGTCGCCCTGGAGCGCGCCGACGGCGTCCCGCCCGACAAGGCCGAGGCCGCCCGGCTCTACGAGGCCGCCTGCGCCCAGGGCCACCCCGCCGGGTGCAGCAACCTCGGCACCCTGACCGCCGCCGGACAGGGCGTCGCCGCCGACCAGGCCCGCGCCCGCGAGCTCTACGCCATGGCCTGCGAGATGGAGCACGGCGTCGGCTGCGTCAACCTCGGCATGGCGCTGGCCCAGGACCCCGACCCCGACAAGCCCCGCGCCGTGGCCCTCTTCGAGCGCGCCTGCCGCTTTGGCGAGCCCCGCGGCTGCACCCTGCTCGGCCTCGAAGGCAGCAAGGACCCCACCGAGGCCCTGCGCCTGCACCGCGAGTCCTGCGAGGCCGGCGACCCCGTGGCCTGCCGCAACCTCGGCATCGCCCAGATGGAGGGGCTCGGCGCCCCCCGCGACGAGGCCCAGGCCGCAAAGAGCTTCGAGCGCGCCTGCGAGGCCGGCGACCCGCCGGCCTGCACCAACCTCGGCGCCATGCTCCAGAGCGGCAAGGGCCTGCGCGCCAACGAGGCCCGCGCCGCTCGCCTCTACGAAAAATCCTGCCAGGGCGGCGACCCGCGGGGCTGCAGCAACCTCGGCGTCATGCTCCTGAACGGCCTCGGCGTCCGCCGCGACGTCGGCCGGGCGGTTGACCTCTTCGCCCTCTCCTGCGACCAGGGCGCAGCCCCCGGCTGCGTCAACCTCGGCCTCCTGGCCGCCCGCGGCCAGGGCGTCGCCCGCGACGACAAGCGGGCCGCCGCCCTCTTCGAAAAAGCCTGCAATGACGAGGACCTGGACGGCTGCCGGGAGCTCGGCTCCCGCTTCGCCGAGGGCCAGGGCGTCGCCCGCGACCCCGCCCGCGCCGCCGACCTCTACCGCCGCGCCTGCGAGGCCAGCGATCCGGTGGCCTGCAGCAACCTCGGCGTCCTGCTCGAAGGCGGCCTCGGCCTCCCCCGCGACGAGCCTCGGGCCGTGGCCATGTACGATCGCGCCTGCCTCGGCGGCGCCATGCGCGGCTGCCGCAACCTCGGCGAGGCGCTGCGGCGCGGCAAGGGCGCCCCCGCCGACCCCGCCCGCGCCGCCGCTCTCTTCAAGAAGGCCTGCCTCGGCGGCGACACCCTCGGCTGCTCCAGCGCCGAGGCCCTGGCCCGCGCCGACGCCCTCGACGGCCTGAGCCCCGCCGAGGCCCGCGCCCACCTCGACAAGTCCTGCCGCGAGGGCGACGGCAGCGCCTGCAGCCGCCTCGGCGACATCTACGACGAGGGCGACGGCGTCCCCCGCGACCCCACCCGCGCCGCCGCCTTCTACGACAGCGCCTGCAAGGCCCGCCGCGCCACCGGCTGCCTCAACCTCGGCGTCCTGCAGTCCCAGGGCGACGGCGTCCGCGAAGACCTCAAGGCCGCCGCCGCCTCCTACAGCGCCGCCTGCGACCTCGGCCACCCCAAGGGCTGCGCCTACCTCGCCCAGCTCAAGCGCAGCTCACCGCGCCCCGACATGGCCCTCGTCGTCGGCCTCTACGAAAAATCCTGCGACCTCAACATGCCCGAGGCCTGCCAGGCCCTCGCCCGGATGCTCGACGCCGGCGAAGACATCCCCCGCGACGCCGACAAGGCCCGCGCCTTCATGGAGCGCGCCTGCCAGATGGGCCTCCAGGAAGCCTGCTCCCCCTGACCCCTCTCCAGCTCCTGCACGTCAGAGCGTGGAACAGCCCACAGCACACGACGCAGAACACCGCCAGGATGGCGCCCGACAGCCGGATGGTCAGGCCGAGGACCCGAGGCCAGGTCGACTGGGTTGCGATGGCGTACAGACCCACCGCCAGGAAAATCAAGGACGCCGACGAGACGAAAAACACCCTCCATCGGACAGAGATCGCGCTGACTTCAACTTGTCGAGGCGCTGCTCGATGGAGCGAGACCATGGCCAGCGCCGCGAGCAAAGGCAGCCCAACAAAAGTGCTCCCATACTGAAAAAGCTTATATCCCGGAACCGAGAAATCTAAAATGGAGTACACAGAGTTCAGCGAGGGAATCAACGCCGTACCCCAGCCGCCCTGGTGCGTGAACGCATCCCAGATCTGGTGCGTCAAGGCGCCGATCACGACCGCAGCCGCAGCCTTTGTCGTGAAGACAAGATGGGGCGCGATCCGCGCCTCCCTCGGGATCTGCGGCCTGGCCTCAAGTCTTTGCTGGAACCAGGCTGGGGACAAGCCCACCAACGGGCGGCGCATGACGATCTCAAAGAGCAGGAACAACAACAGGCCAAGCGGCAGGCAGATGGTGAACGCCCCCATCAGGGAATGCGTCTGATCGTAGTGCACGAAAGGGAAAAACATCGAAACATCTGGAATCATTGAGCCGACGGCGAGGGGGACAAAGGGCACAAACCGACGGAGCGGCCAAAGGGGCAAGATCGCTGCGATATGCGTCGGTGTGAAAGGCACGAGGTTGCTCTTCCCTTCAGAGGCCTGACGTCCGCGCGTTCAAGGCCGCTGGCGTACATCGGACCACGCATACTCCAGGACCAGAGCAAGTCAGGGCCTTTCGTCCGTCGCCCTTCCCGCCTTGAGTCCTTCGATCATGTTCTTCCAGGCCGTTGGCTCTCTCAAAAACAAGGCGATCGAGTCCGTCGACCCGTCCACGGAGAATCGCACCTTGAGCAGATCGTAGATCGTCGCTTTGCCGAGATGACTTTTGGTAAAAGATATTTCTGTGATCTCACCTATAGACACACGGAGATCGGCTCCTTTGATGAACCGGAAGAAGTGCAAGCAGTCCTTTGTAAGCACGAGCGCTCCGTTACCTCGGCCCTGCAAGACACCTCTGGACTCCACACCGAAGCTGTTCGCCCCCAGATCCTTCAGGAGGATCTCATCCGGACCGTAGTGAGCTGCGATCCGAGCCTCAAGCGGGCCCTTCATCGAGTGGAGGATGAGCCTGGACAACGCTCCGAACACGATCACGACGACCACAACACCCAACACAACCAGACCGACGATTTCCAACGTTGTCATCTCAACTTCCTGGTGTTGGGTCAAACGTCCCTTTCAGGACTCCCGTGGGCGCGCTCCTCATCCTGCCATCATGCTGCCAGAGGGCGGTATAGTCCACCCTTCCGAGGGGCTTGTCGCGCTGATGAGGCCGCTGCGCGGGGGGTGCTTCGCTGTCAGGCGCGTTGGCTTCGGTGGCCTCCAGGGCAGCCTGGGCATCGCTCATCAGCGGCGGCCGCGTCGAGGGACATCGAGCGCTCAGGAGCCAGGATCGCCGCCGTCGTCTGTTGAGACGACGGGTTCGACGTGCGAGCGTCCGGCGCCAACCCAGGGGTCATCGCGCTCCATCGGGTGGTCGTGCCAGAGTCGGGCGCTGGTCACATCGCACATGTGGCAGAAGGCCGCCAGCGGGCTCATGGCCCGGCTGCGGTTGGTGTAGTGGTTCCCTTCGCCTTCGACGAAGAAGACCGCGCGCTCCAATGCCGATGGCAGCGTGATCCCGGCCTCGGCCAGCCTGCCGAGTCGGAAGTCGTGAGCGTTCGCCTTGAGCCCTTCCCTTCGGCGCCATGCGCCCCCGACCTCCTCGTAGGCCCAGGGCTTCTCCAGGTCGTGCACGAAGAGGACGACCAGGGCGTCGGACAGGGAGAAAGGCAGCGGGCGGAGCTGGCCGAGGGTGTCGTAGAGGACGACCGCGGCGTTCAGGACCTCCAGGATATGATCGGCGTAGCCCCCGACCCAGGCCTGGTGGTTGTAGCTCGACCCCCGCGCCGACCTGAAGAGAGCGCCGTGCTCGACAAGGAGCTGGTTGAAGGCGGACTGAAAGGGCTGATCCACCCGCTGAAGCAGCTCCTCGAAGGAGAGGTAGGGAGGGGGCATCGCGCGATCCTCTTTGACTGAGCGGTCCACAGCGGTGTGAGCCGCGGCTTGCATCGGCATTCAGCACTTCGACAGCGTGTTCATCGAGTTTTGCTGCTTGTGAGCCTCTGTGAACTGACACTCTCTCCGCTCCATCAACCCCTTTGATACTTACGACAGGCATTGAGTAGGGCTTGAGCATCACTATCGGTCAACGCATGAAGTGTCCCAAGAGAGTTATGTTGAAATGCCCTGATATTCGCAAGCCGTCGATCTTCCTTCTTAACCCTCAAAACAGGAAAAGGCTTCCTAAAGCGTTCTTTAGCCTGAAGCCAAAGATCCCTGGCATCTTCGTCATCGTCGTACACCATGAAGTCTTTAACGACACATAAGCCCATAATCGCGCTTTTGTCTGTTTGATAGGCAAAAATTATGTCACCCTCTTGCATTTCCTCTCTTAAAAACCGGAGGCTATTGGCATCACCTGTTGCCCAGGTTCCTCCCCATTCCATTTCCTCGCCGGAGTCAAACACGCTCTGCCAGTCACCGAAGGCTCGCTTGTTGTACTCCGCGTGACTCTCTTTACTATTAACCTTGTATACCCAGTAAGACATTGAGTCGACCTATCTTCAATTGCCCCGTTGAATGCGATCCTCGTTCTGCCATCGTGCCGCCGGAAAGCGGCGTCGTCAAGTTGGGCGGGCACGTCGATCACGGCGGGCCGGCGTCATTGGGCGGGCACGTCGATCACGGCGGGTCGACGTTGTTGGGCGGCCGCGCGGTCCTTCCGGGGACCGACGGGTTTGCCGCTGTCGCGGCTGCACCCGCGGCTACTCTGTTTCGCCCCTCCGGGGCTCTCATTACCGAGCCGCCCCTTTGGGGCGGGAGGGGATGTGACAACGGACGGACAAAACCAATCGGTCGGTGGGTGTCTGGCCCCTCGGGCCTGCAAACCTCCTTGGTCCTTCAAGATTACCAAGATGGGTCAAGCACTTGAGAGCCCCGGCAGGGGCGAAACAGAGTAGCCGCGGGTGCAGCCGCGACAGCGGCAAACCCGTCGGCGGCGCGCGGTCTGGCAAACCCGTCGGCGGCGCGCGGATCCGGCAAACCCGTCGGCGGCGCGCGGTCCGGCAAACCCGTTGGACCCGATCAGGGGCCGGCAAACCCGTCGGACCCGATCAGGGGCCGGCAAACCCGTCGGCGCTGCGGCGTGCAGCCGGACCCGATCAGGGGCCGGCAAACCCGTCGGCGGCGCGTTGCGTGGCTGCAACGCTCGTTGCGCTCGCGCCGCGTCTGGCTGGCCGCAGCGGCCCGCCGAGCGGCTGCGCGCCGATCCGGGCGGACTGGCACGCCTCCTGCTTTTGTCGGGGGATGTCACCGAAGGAGTGACGGACACCTTGAAGCCTGGAGGCACACCATGAAAAAGTTCAAGAAGTTTGCACTGTTGGCGATCACGATCGACTTCCTGGCGCTGACCGCCTGGGCCGTCTACGACATGGGGATGGTGGCGATCCTCAAGGCCGCCGTCTCCAGCAGCGGGATGATGCTGCTGAGCGTGGATCTGCTGCTGGCCCTCGGCGTGGCGTGCTGGTGGATGTGGAGGGACGCCCGTTCGCGGGGCGTCTCGGCCGCGCCCTACCTGGCGCTGACGGCGATGACGGGATCGGCCGGGCCGCTGATCTACCTGCTGTTGAGGGACGAGTCGCCGGAAAGGGAGGGCGTCAGGATCGAGGCGCCCGCCACCTGAGGGCCGGCGATCTGAGCGCGGGCGCCGCTCGACTGCGATCTCAACGCAGGGCGCCGTCGTCGGGATCGAGGCGTCGGCGATCTGAGCGCGGGCGCTACTCGCCCTCGATCCCGTGCCGCTTCATCAGCCTGTAGAGCGTGGTGCGGTCGATCCCGAGGGCTCGGGCGGCCTCGTTGCGGCCCCCCTCGGCCGCGCGCAGCGCCGCCTCGATGCTCTGGACGGTCGCCCTGTCGAGCGCCTCCTGGAGCGTGCCGCCGCCGGGCGTGGGCTCGCCGGCCTGGGCGACGGCGTGGTGGTCGGCGGGGTCGAGCAGGAGGTGGTCGATCTCGATCTGGTCGCCGGGGCAGAGGACGACGCCGCGCTCGACGGTGTTCTCCAGCTCGCGGACCTTGCCGGGCCAGGTGTGGGCCTTGAACCAGGCCTCCACCTCGGGGGAGAGATCGGGGGGCTGGCGGTTGAGGCGGGCGCCGACGCGCTCCAGGAAGTGGCGGGCCAGGGGCAGGACGGCCTCGGGGCGCTCGCGCAGCGGGGGCAGCCGGATGGGGATGACGGCCAGCCGGTAGAAGAGATCCTCGCGGAAGCGCCCGGCAGCGACCTCGGCCTTGAGGTCGCGGTTTGTCGCCGTGACCACGCGGACGTCGACGGCGCGCGGCTGCTGGCCGCCGACGCGCTGCACCTCGCGCTCCTGAAGCACCCTCAAGAGCTTGGTCTGGAAGTTGAGCGTCACCTCGCCGATCTCGTCGAGGAAGAGCGT